>MNWE01000048.1 GCA_001872265.1 Parcubacteria group bacterium CG1_02_39_15 | reverse complement strand
AGCTTTTATGAAGTTTTGGAAGGAGTCAGGACATGGAGAAAACCGATGCTGTTCGTCAGAGTCAGAAATTAGAGCTAGAAAAGTGGCTAAAATTCTAAAAATTCCTTTTTACGTTTTTAATTTTGAAAAAGAATTTAAAAAAAGAATAGTCGATTATTTTTTAAAAGAAAATAAAAAAGGGTTAACTCCCAACCCTTGTGTTATCTGCAATAAAGAAATTAAATTCGGCCTTTTATTAGAGAAAGCTCTGAAGCTGAATGCCGATTTTATTGCCACCGGACATTACGCTTGTACAACTTTTTCAAATCAAATACTCCGTAAGATTGCCATGGCAGAAATACGGAGTATGGATAGAATAAAGTTATTGGAAGGTAAGGATAAAAATAAAGACCAGAGTTATTTTTTATGGCGGTTGAATCAAAATCAATTAAAAAGAGTTTTATTTCCCATCGGGGATTATACGAGAGCGGAGGTGGAAAAACTGGCAAAAAGGTTCAAATTGCCTTTTGCCGGGGTTCGGAAGTCCCAGGAAATCTGCTTTATTCCAAATACCATAGAAGATTTTTTGAAGCGCCATCTTAAATCAAAACCAGGAGAAATTATTACCAAAGAGGGCAAGATAATCGGGAAGCATCAGGGATTATGGTTTTATACCATTGGCCAAAGAAAAGGGATTGGGCTTCCCGGCGGTCCCCACTATGTTTTAGATAAAGACGTGAAAAAGAATACATTAATTGTTACAAAAAACGAGAGGGATTTGCTTAAGAAAGAGCTAATTGCCAGAAATGTTCGCTGGATTTCGGGTAAAAAACCTAAACTACCGCTAAAAGTCCAGGCTAAAATCCGCTACCGCCATATGCCGGCTTCCGCCACAATAACCAAGATTCTACATTCTGCATCCTATATTCTAAAATTCGCTCGCCCGCAGCGAGCCATTACTCCCGGCCAATCCGTGGTTTTCTACAAAAGAGAGGAGCTTTTGGGCGGCGGGGTAATTTGCTGAAACCCACCTCTTGACAACGGTTCTTGCTTAGTTTAATGTAGATAAACATAGACCCCCCTACGGGGGGTCTATCAAAAAGATATGAAAAAGAATTTTAAAAGACAAATCTTAAACAGAATGAATTACCTCTCCGGGCATTTGGAGGGAATAAAGAAAATGTTGAGAGATGATGAATATTGCATCGATATTATTAAACAGAGCGAGGCGGTGATTGCCGCGATTAAAAAAATAAACCAGATGATTTTGGAAAACCATTTGAATACCTGCGTGACCGAAGCAATCAAAGGAAAAAGCGAAAAGGAAAGAAAAAAGAAAATTAAAGAGCTTTTAGAAATTTTTAAAAATTCTGATAAATAAGTCTAATAAAATGAATTGTTGTGGTCAAAAAGAAGAAAAAACAGGGGTAAAAAGAAACAGAGGATTTTTAGCGGGAATATTATATGGCTTAGCGCCTCATACTTTTTGTATTGCTTTTATTGTTTTTACGGTTTTGGGAGTAACCGCAGCCACTACCTTTTTAAGGCCTTTCTTGATGAACCGTTACTTTTTTCATATTTTAGTGGGACTTTCAATTGTTTTTGCCACCATTTCAGCCGTAATTTATCTTAAAAAGAACGACATTTTATCTCCCTCTGGAATTAAAAGAAAAAAAGGATATCTTTTAACGCTTTACGGAGTAACGGTCGGTATTAATTTGCTTTTATTTATGGTTATATTTCCGATTGCGGCAAATCTTGATTCGGGCATTCCTTTGACAGCTGCCATTTCAGCTACTTTTGGACGAGGTGAAGAATTAACCTTATCCGAATCGACCTCTTTAGTAACGTTACAGGTTAACATTCCCTGTCCAGGACATGCCCCTTTGATTATTGGAGAACTTAGAACCATTAGCGGCGTTGAAGCGGTGAGATTCAAATTCCCAAATTTATTTGATGTTAGCTACAACTCAGAGAAGACATCAAAAGAACAGATGCTCTCATTGGAAGTTTTCAATACCTATAAAGCCATAATTACAAACGAGCAGCAAGGAAACGCTGTTGAGCAAACTATAAATAATACCGGAGCGAGCCAGTCATTGACCGGCAGTTGCGCCGTAGGTTGCGGAGGAGCGGGCGGAGGTTGCGGTTGCGGTTGCAGAAAATAAAAGACAGTAAGTTTTATGAAAAATACCAAAATTTTAGTTATATTCTTTTGTTTTACATTCTTTATTGTCGCTTTCCTGACCAGAGGATTCGGTCTTTTTCAACCAAAGCAAATTGATTCAGATGATTTTGTGCAGATACCCGTATCAGAAATAACAAATCAAGCTAAATGGTATGAATATGATTTGGGTGAAAAGAAAATAAAATTCTTCGTGGTTAGGGCTGAAGGTGAAAGCATAAAGACGGCTTTTGACGCCTGTGACGTTTGTTATTACAGCGGGAAAGGATATCGCCAGGAAGGCGATTACATGGTTTGCAACAATTGCGGAAACAGGTATCCGATTGCCGGCCTTGGTACGGAAAATAAAACTCCCGGCGGTTGCTGGCCCGGATACTTGCCCAACGTCGTAGAGGGGGAATACGTTCTTATTAAGGTGAAGGATTTGGCAAATAACAGCTGGAGAACGTTATGAAAACTAAATTAACTGTTTTTATATTAATAACCTTGATAATGGTTGGGACTGCGGTATTTTTTTATTTTTCAAGCAAGCCGAAAACTGAGGAATTTACTTTAAAGGGGGAATGTCAGATTAATAAAATGATTTTTTATTACACTGATTGGTGTCCGTGGTGCGCGAAAGTTAAAGACGAAGGAACGATATCTAATTTAAAGAAATTAGGCGTAGAGATAACCGAAATTAATGTTGATAAAAGAACGCCGGAGCATCAAATACGCGACATACCAGCTTTTGTTATAGGCGATAGCGTTTACGAGGGCTACAAAACTTTTGAACAATTATCGGAAATGTTAAATTGCCAGTTATTGTGAATTAATTAAGAATCATATCATGTTGACTATTACTTCTATAAGCACTGGTTTGACAAGCTTAATTTTTCTCTTGTGCGGAGTTCACCTATATTTTAGTTGGAAAAAGAAAAAGGAAGACATTCTTTTAAGGGTTTTTATGGTTCTTTTGTTGAGCATTGGCTTTCAGCAAATGTTTTTTTCTTTGGGTTCGGGTTTATTTGTAAGGGATGTTTTGGCCAGCAATGTTTCGTGGTGGATGGCCCACATTTTTATGTTTTTGGGATTGGGTTATTTTGTTCGTTTCCCCCTCAGGGTTAAATTTCCGGAAAAAGAAAGAATGATTTTAAAGATTGTTATTATTTATTCGGTAATCGGGGCGACGATTCTTCTTTTTCACGTTCCTCAAATTGTGCCGCTTTTCATGGAGAACGCCGTTTTTAACTGGCAAGTTCCAGCTTTGGCTGGCGCCACAATAGGAATTTTTTCCACCTTGATTGCTTTGTTTTCCCTTTACGTTTTTTTGAGCGAGACGCGTAAGGTTGAAACTAAAATTCTTAAGTTTCGATCCTTATTTTTGGCACTCGGTATTTTCGTTTACTATGTAGGCGGACCTGTTCATAATTTTGTTATGACTCCTTTGATGATGTTCGTTGCCTGTTCTCTTCTTGTCTTTGGCGCCCTGATTATGATGTTGGGGATATACTTGCCTAAAATTTTTAAATATTTGCAAGTAAAAACTCGATAGTCGATGAAATTTTAATTTCATCTCCATCTTCAATAAATTTCCAATTTATTTCGATAGTCGAAGAGGTAGGTCTCTTCTTAATTCGCTAACGCTCACGAAAAAAGAAACTTTTAAAATATCGGGAATGCATTGCGTTTCTTGCGCCAGAAACATTGAATCCCGGGTTAAAAAACACCCGGGCGTTTTGACGGTTAACGTTGATTTCGTCAGTTCAAAAATGTTTGTCGAAGCAGAGGATTCGGTTTCAGACGGCGATTTGAAAAAGACGGTTGAGGAACTCGGGTACAAGATTTTAGAAGAAGAAAATCAGGGGCAAATTGAAGAAAAGAAGCTTGTGGAGCAGGCAAAGCTCCGAGCGATTTGGGCCCTGGCGTTGAGTGTACCGTTGATGGCGACAATGGTTTTAATGTATTTGGACATGATGTTTCCCGGTCAGCTCTGGGTAGAGGCGATTCTGGCTTTTATCGTGGTTTATGTTCTTGGCTGGAAAGCTCATGTTTCAGCTTTTCGGGCCGTTCGTCGGCTTTACGCCAACATGGACGTTTTGATTTCTCTGGGCGCGACAGCGGCTTTTGTTTTCGGGATAGCGGCTTTTTTCATTGAAGTGCCGGTATTTTTTGAGATTGCGGCTTTTATTATGGCCTTTCAGCTGCTTGGCAGGTATTTGGAAGAGAAAGCAAAAGGAAAGACCTCGGAAGCTTTACGAGAGTTATTGGAGTTGGGCGCGAAAACGGCCAGGATCTTGGTGAACGAAAGGGAGAAAGAAGTTCCCATGGAAGAGTTGAAGGTCGGGGATATTATGGTTGTTAGGCCTGGGGAAAAAATTCCAACTGACGGAAAAGTTATTGAGGGACAATCTTCGGTTGACGAATCAATGGCTACCGGTGAATCTCTTCCAGTAGAAAAAACCACTGGAGACGAGGTGATCGGTTCCACCGTAAACCAGGAAGGCGCCTTAAGAGTGGAAGCAATTAAGGTTGGAAAGGACACTTTTTTCGCCCAAGTGGTTAAATTGGTTGAAGAAGCGCAGCGGTCTCGCATTCCCATCCAAGAGTTCGCCGATAAGGTTACTTCCTATTTCGTCCCCGCCGTTTTATTTATTGCTTTATTGACGGTTGTCGTTTGGCTGATCCTGGGAAATTGGTTTGTGGCGATTGTGGCCGCTATCACGGTTTTAATTATCGCCTGTCCTTGCGCTTTGGGTCTGGCCACTCCAACCGCTTTGACTGTCGGCATCGGCAAAGGGGCGAAACAGGGAATTCTTATCCGCCGAGGAGAGGCGATTGAATTGATGGGCAAGACGAAAATAATTGTTTTGGACAAAACGGGTACTCTGACCAAAGGGAAACCGGCCGTAACCGACGTTATTGTTTTTGATCAAACGGAAAAAGGAGAGCTTTTGCGGTTATCGGCCTCGGTAGAAAAAAATTCAGAGCATCCTTTGGCGCAAGCAATTGTGAAAAAAGCGCAAGAACAAGAAATTGAAATATCCGATGCCAAAAATTTTAAGGCCGTATTCGGCAAAGGGGTAACAGCTGAAATAGAGGGCAGGAAAATTTTGGCGGGAAGGCGAATTTTGATGGAAGAAAATAACATTGATATATCGTCTGCCAAATATGCTTTAAGTAAATTGGAGGGGGAGGGCAAAACAGCCATGCTTGTTTCCGACGATAAAAAAGTTTTAGGGATAATCGCCGTGGCCGACACCCTAAAGGAAGAAACAAAACAGGCGATCGGCGAACTTCATAAAATGAATTATAAACTGATGATGCTGACCGGGGACAATCGAAAAACAGCCGAAGCTGTTGCCAAACAGGTCGGGATAGACGACGTTTTGGCCGAAGTTTTGCCGGACGAAAAAGTGGACGTAATAAAAAGACTGCAGGAAGGAGGCCGGGTAAAGGTGGCTATGACCGGAGATGGAATTAATGATGCGCCGGCTCTGACTCAGGCCGACGTGGGGATTGCCATCGGTTCCGGAAGCGATATTGCCATTGAAGCGGGCGAAATTACTTTGGTCAGGGGAGAATTGGGCGCTTTAGTTGAATCAATAAAATTAAGTCGGGCAACGTTCAAAACAATCCGCCAGAATCTTTTCTGGGCTTTCTTTTATAACGTTGTGGCAATTCCGGTAGCCGCTTTTGGAATTTTAGCCACTATGCTCGGTCCCATTATTGCTGCTGGCGCTATGGCTTTTAGTTCTTTATCAGTAGTTTCTAACTCCTTAAGGCTAAGGAAAATAAAATTACAATAGTCATTGCCAAGGTCACGCGAGGAGCGGTGGCTTTGGGCGGCGGGGCAATTTGCTGAATATGAATACGCTTATTGTGTTTTTAATCATAATTTTTGTTGCCATAAACTTTATTGAGATTTGGTTGATGTTCCATTATAAAAAATTAGTTCGAGGGGGGATTATACTTGGAGCAATGGAAGCATTTGAATTCCCGCTTATAATTTATTTAATTATGAAAGGAGGAGTAATAGCTCTGGGAATAGTAATTTTTGTAGAGGCGGTCCAGTGGTTAATTGTTCCTTACTTAACGCTTAAAAGATAAAATAGCTGCAGGGAAGGCTCTTTTCTTTCATGCCCTTATGGATTAAAATAAAAAATATGGTGAAAAAGTGGCTTTTAATATCTTTAATTTCGGCCTTTTTATTTTGCGGATTTGATTTTGCCCTTGCTCAATCTGAAAAGTTGGAGATTGATTTTTTTTATAGCGCCATCTGCCCCCATTGCGGCCAAGAGCGCGAATTTTTACAGGCATTGAAAGAAAAATATCCAGAAATTGAGATAAAAGAATACGAGGTATTTTATAGCTCGGAAAGCCAGAAAATTTTAAAGGAATTTTATGAAAAATATCAAGTGCCAGAAAGATATTATGGCTGGGTGCCGGTAACCTTTACTCCCACAAAATATCTCGTCGGCTTCAACGAGCAAGTCAGCAAAGAACTCGAAAGCTGCATAGAGGAATGTTTGGGCGGAGAGGGGGCGGCCCTCTCAACAATTAAAATTCCTTTTTTGGGAAGCGTTGACATCTCTAAAATGTCCTTACCGGTTTTGACCGTAACTTTGGGAGCTTTAGACGGATTAAATCCTTGCGCCATGTGGGTTTTGTTATTTTTGATTGCTCTTTTAATCAATACCCGCTCAAGAAAAAGAATGTGGCTGATCGGCGGAACTTTTATTTTAGCTTCAGGAATTGTTTATTACTTAATTTTATCTGCCTGGCTAAATTTATTTTTGGCCATAAGTTATGTGAATTTGACCCGAATCTTGATTGGGGCTTTTGCTTTAGGGGTGGGGATTTGGCAGATTAAAAATTTTATTACTTATCATCCCGGCATCTGTAAAGTGCTCGGTTTGACGGCAAAATTAAGCAAAGGGTTTCAGGAAAAAGCTGAAAAAATAGTTGCCTCTCCCTTTATTTTAGCAACAATTGGCGGCTTAATTCTTTTGGCTCTGGGAGTAAACTTGATTGAATTTTTCTGTTCGGCCGGCCTGCCGGCAATTTATACTAGAGTTTTAACTTTAAGCGAGATTTCTACTTTAAGCTACTATTTCTATCTTTTACTTTATACTTTTATTTTTATGCTGGACGATTTGATCATTTTCTCTTTAGCAGTAATTACTTTAAGCAAAGTCGGCCTTACCGAAAAATACAATTACTGGGCTACTTTAATCGGCGGGTTGTTAATTTTAATTTTAGGAATTCTCCTAATTTTCAGACCAGAACTTTTAATGTTTGGTTAAATCCGCTATAATCAATAATAATATTAAAGCAGTAAAAGGTCGTTTTAGTAACAAAGATTAGAACAATATGAGCTCAGATTTAAAAGAAAAAGTCGCTATTATTACTGGAGCCAGGCGGGGAATGGGGAAATCCCACGCTCTGAGACTGGCAAAGGCCGGAGCCAAGGTGGTGGTTTCCGATATTTCAGAGGAGGAATGTCAAAAAGTAGTTGATGAAATTAAAAAAAATAGAGGAGAGGCGATGGCTGTTAAGTGCGACGTCACCAAAAAAGGGGAAGTAGAAAATATGGTAAAGCAGGCTATTGGTAAATGGGGCAGGATAGATATTTTAGTCAATAATGCCGGGATTTGCCAATTTAAACCCTTTTTGGAAATAACCGAAGAAGAATGGGACAGGACCATAAATATCAACCTGAAAGGATATTTTCTTTGCGCCCAGGCAGCGGCAAAAGAGATGGTAAAACAAAAATCGGGAGTGATTGTTAATATTGCCTCTGTAGCTATGGGGCAGCAAGGAGTGGGGATGCCCAATATTGTCCATTATTGTGCTTCCAAAGGAGGAATTGTCGGAATGACCGAGGCCTTAGCCGTAGAATTGGCTCCGTTTAACATTAGAGTTAACGCCATCTCGCCGGGAGCTATTGAAACACCAATGGTAGATCTCTTAAAAACTGATCCCAAAACAATGGAAGGAGTCTTAGCCAGAGTCCCTCTTCATCGGATGGGAAAACCGGAAGAAGTTTCTAATTTAGTTTTGTTTTTAGTTTCAGATGATTCCTCTTACATGACCGGCTCCACCGTAGTAATAGACGGCGGTTGGCTGGCAGGATAGTTTTTGAAAATATTCTTCGGGCAGCTTTCCTCAGGTGACACGCAGTCAGCTTTAGAGGTAAAAATAAAGGTTATTTCCCAGCTGCTGCTATTTCTCGCCGAGCCCCGCTTGTCTTAGAAGAAAATACAAAGAATATACTACGGCTCGGCTCCGAAGTGTCACCTTCGGCAAGCGCCCTCAAGTTATTTTAAATTTATCACACATGACCGGCTCCACCGTAGTAATTGATGGTGGCTGGTTAGCTGGCTAAGACAATAAAATGCATAAAAAACTTTTTATTCCTGGACCGACGGAAGTAAAAAAGGATGTACTTCTTTCTCAGACAAAACCACTGATAAACCATCGAGGACCTGAATTCTCCAACCTCTATCTTGGGATTGTCTTAAAATTACAAAAGATTTTAAATACAAAAAATCAAATTTTTATCGTTACTTCATCAGGGACAGGGGCGATGGAGGGAGCAGTCAGAAATTTTGTTAAAAAAAGGGCCCTGCATGTTGGTGGAGGAGCATTTGGAGAATTATGGTATAAGATCTCGAAAGCAAATGGGAAGGCAGCGGATCTAATAGAAGTAGAATGGGGGAAAGCGGTAAATCCTGAAAAAATTAGAGAGAGATTGAAGACAAAAAAATACGATACTCTTTTTGTCACTCATAGCGAGACCTCAACCGGCGTTTTACATCCCATAAAGGAAATAGGGAAAATAGTAAAAGAATTTCCAGAAGTTATTTATTTAGTTGATGCTGTAAGTTCTTTAGGGGGAACAGAAATAAAAGTCAAAGATTGGGGGATTGATGTTTTAATTTCCGCCCCTCAGAAATGTTTGGCTATACCGCCGGGCTTATCCATTGCCATAGTGTCTGAAAAAGCTCTCAAAAGGGCGATAGAAGTTAAAAATAGAGGATATTATTTTGATTTTCTCTTAATGAAAAAATTTTTCGACGAAAAAAGAGAAACTCCAGCCACACCAGCAGTCTCTCTTTTTTATGCTTTAGATTTTTCCTTAAATAAAATCTTAAAAGAGGGGATTAAAAATAGATATAAAAGACACCAGATTATGGCTGGCCATGTGAGGAGTTGGGCAGAAAAGTATTTCTCTCTCTTCCCTGAAAAAGGTTATGAATCTCCAACCCTAACTGTAATCAAAAATACAAAAGGAATATATGTTTCGGATTTAATCAAAAAATTAGGGGAGAAAGGATTTACTATAGCTAATGGGTATGGAAAATTAAAAGAAAAAACATTTAGAATTGCTCACATGGGAGATTTAACCTTAGTTGAAGTTAAAGAGTTGACGAAGAACTTAGATGAGGTTTTAAAGTTATAAAGTATGAAAATTTTAATAACCGACCCTATTTCACTAGAAGGAAAAGAAATTCTTAGAAGAGAAGGATTTGAAGTGATTGAGAAAATTGGATTGTCAAAAGAAGAATTAAAAATGGCAATTAAAGAGGTGGATGGAATAATACTCCGGAGTAAAACAAAACTAGACAAAGAAATAATTGGCGCAGCCAATAATTTAAAAGTAATTGGCAGAGCAGGAACGGGCTTAGATAATATTGATTTAGAGGCGGTAAGGGATAAAAAGATAGAGGTTCTCAATACTCCCGAGGCGGTTACTGTTTCGGTAGCTGAGCTAACTTTAGGGTTAATTTTTGCTTGTGCTAGAAACATTAAAAAAGCTACTCTTTTTCTAAAAGAAGGAAAATGGGAGAAAGAAAAATTGGAAGGAGTAGAAATTTATGGAAAAACCTTAGGAATAATTGGTTTAGGAAGAATAGGAAAAGAAGTGGCAAAAAGGGCCATCTCTTTGGGAATGAAAGTAATATTTTATGATCCGAGCATTGATTATTTTGAAGGCGTAGAGAAGGTCAGCTTAGATAGTCTTTTTACCCTCTCGGATATAATAACAGTTCACGTCCCCCTTACACCTCAAACATATCACCTTGTCTCAAGAGAACTCTTTTCAAAAATGAAAGAGGGAACTATTTTTATAAACTGTGCCCGTGGAGGAATAATCGATGAAGAAGCTCTTTATGAGATGCTTAGCGGGGGAAAATTTTTTGCCGTCGGTTTAGATGTTTTTGAAAAAGAACCGGCTATTGGAAATAAATTATTAGAACTTCCAAATGTTGTTGTTACCCCGCATTTAGGAGCTCAAACAATAGAAGCTCAAAAAAGGGCAGGCATAGAAATAGCTGAAACAATAGTAAAGTTTTTTAAAGCTGATCATTAGAATGGCAAATAAAATTACAAAAGAAACAACTTTGGATGAGATTTTGAAAAATCCGGAAGCTGAAAAAATTTTGGTAAAACGCAATATACCTTGCGTAGGTTGTCCTTTTGCTAAGCTGGAAATGGAAAATCTGAAACTTGGTGATATTTGCCAAATGTACGGTATAGATATTGAGAAGTTGCTGAAAGAGCTAAATGGGGTTTACAAAAAGTAGGTTTTATGGTAAATTAAAGAATATGAACATAAATAAAATTTTAATTCCTGTATCAATAATTATCGCCGGGATTGCGATTGCCGGCGCCTTGGTCTACATAAACCAAGAAAAGGTTTCCGAGTTAAGTTCTGAAGAATCTCCTTCTTTTCAAGCCGTAGCCGAGAAAGCCATAGATTATATAAATAAAAATAAAGACACCTTAACCAATGGAGCCACTGCTTCCTTGATAAGCGTAACAGAAGAAGGAGATATTTTGAAAATGCGTCTTATGGTCGGCGATCAAGAATTCGATTCTTACGTTACCAAAGACGGGAAATTTTTATTTCCCGGCGGCTATGTCTTAGAGGAAGAATCTTTAGAGGAGCCAGCCGCTGGAGAAGCTAACTCTGAAACTGTCAAAGAGGACGTTCCTGATGTTAAACTTTTTGTGATGAGCTATTGCCCTTACGGACTTCAGGCCCAAAAAATGTTCCTCCCGGTTTATGATTTATTGAAAGATAAAGTTAATATGGGGGTATATTTCGTGGACTATATAATGCATGAAAAACAAGAAATTGATGAAAATTTAAGGCAGTATTGTATTCAAAAAGAACAAAAGGGAAAATACTACGATTATTTAAGCTGCTTCGTGGCAGATGGCGATTTTGAGAAGTGTCTTTCCCAGACCAATATAGACAAGACAAACCTGACAGCTTGCGTATCCAATACTGACCAAGAATACAGTATTACCAGCCAATATAACGATAAAAACACTTGGTTAAATGGAACATATCCCAAATTTGGCGTTCAGGCCGGTCTCAATGATAAATACGGAGTTCAGGGTTCTCCAACGGTAGTAATCAACGACAAGATAGTTAATATCAACCCAAGGTCGCCAGAAAAGTTCAAAGAAGTGGTCTGCCAATCGTTTAATTCGCTGCCAGAAGAGTGTTCGCAAGCCCTTTCCAGCGAGTCGCCCTCGCCGGGGTTTGGTGGCGGAACCGGGTCTGGTAGCAGCGGACAGTGTCAATAATATGGTTAAGGTAAAGGTATATGTTACCGTTGGTTGTCCTTATTGTTTTACCTTAAAAGAATTTTTAAAAGAGCATAATATAGATTTTAAAGAGATTGATGTTTCTCAGGATAAAAAAACTAAAGAAGAACTCATTAAGAAAACGGGAAAATTGGAAGTTCCGATAATAGAAATAGACGGGCAGATGATCGTTGGTTTTGACAAAGAAAAAATTTCTCAATTATTAGGAATAAAATAGATATGCCAATAAAAATTGCTATCAATGGGTTCGGCAGAATTGGCAGGCCCGTTTTTAGGAGAATTTTAGACAACCACCCTGATTTGGAAGTGGTGGCGATTAATGATTTGACCGATAAGGCAACCCTGAAACATCTTTTAAAATACGATTCGCTGTACGGCATTTTCGGAAAATCAATTGATTTAGAAATTCAGTTCCTGGCCGAGAAAGATCCTGAAAATCTGCCCTGGAAGAAATTAGGGGTTGATGTTGTTCTGGAATGCACGGGCCTTTTCACCGAGGTTGAAGGCGCCAAAAAGCATCTGGAGGCCGGAGCGAAAAAAATCATAATTTCCGCTCCTTCCAAATCAAAAGAAATTGGGACTTTCGTTCTTGGGGTGAACGAGGAAAAATACGATGCCGGGAAAGACAACGTCGTTTCCATGGCTTCCTGCACCACCAATTGTTTGGCTCCGGTTGCCAAGGTTTTGAACGACAGCTTTAAAATCGTCAGGGGCTTTATGACAACTATCCACAGTTATACCAACGACCAGCGAATTCTTGATTTACCCCACAAGGATTTAAGAAGAGCGAGAGCAGCCGCTTTGAACATTGTCCCGACAAGCACGGGAGCAGCCTCAGCCATAGGCAAGGTGATCCCCGAGCTGGAGGGAAAACTGGACGGCATTGCTTTGAGGGTTCCTACTCCCACGGTTTCCACTCTGGACTTGATTTGCCTCGTGGAAAAGGAAACAACCAGCCAGGAGGTTAACTACGCCATGAAAAAGGCTTCTCAGAACAAAGAACTGAAAGGGATTCTGGGAGTGGAAGACGCTCCCTTGGTTTCTTCCGATTACAAGGGCAATTCTTTTTCAGCTATCGTTGATTCTCCCTTAACCATGGCTATTGATAACTTGATTAAGGTGGTGGCTTGGTATGATAATGAATGGGGCTATGCCTGTAGGTTAGCGGAGTTCGCCGAATATGTGGGCAAGAAACTTCAATAGCTTGAAGAATTTTTCTTAAAATATACGGGGCTTTGCCCCGATTTTTATTTTAAGGTAAAATATATGAATTAACCCTGTTAAATAATTTTAAATCTTTGTCGTATGTATTATGCTTATATTTTAAGGTCGGGCAAAGATAAAAAATTATATACGGGGTATACTAATAATTTAAAATTAAGATTTGAGCAACATCGAAAAGGACTGGTGGAATCAACGAAAGACAGAAGGCCTCTGAAACTAATATATTACGAAGCATGTCTAGACCAAAAGGATGCTACCCATCGAGAGAAGTATCTAAAAACTTATCTCGGTAAAATGTTTCTGAAGAACCGACTCAAATCTTATTTAACAGGGTAAATGCAGAAAAAAGGAGATTTGTATTATCCGAGTGAGGAATTTAAAAAATCGGCGTGGATAAACAATAAAAAAATATATCAAGAAGCAGGAAAAGATCCAATAAAATTTTGGGAAAATTTGGCCAGAGGTCTTTTTTGGATTCGGCCCT
>MNWE01000036.1 GCA_001872265.1 Parcubacteria group bacterium CG1_02_39_15 | reverse complement strand
GACTACTCCAAATTTCTTTTTGACACGATTTTTTATAATTTTTATCAATCTCATCACGTCTTTTGCCTCGCCTCGACCCAAATTGACAATAAAGTTGGCATGTTTTTCTGAAATTTTGACATTTCCAATTTTTTTTCCTTTTAATCCACACTCGTCGATTAACTCTCCTGCCGAAAAACCTGGCGGATTCTTAAAAACAGAGCCCGCTGAAGGAAAATTTAATGGTTGTCGCTCTTTTCTATAATCTAAATATTCTTTTATTTTTTGGGCATTGCTCTTTTTCGAGGCGATGAGAACTTCGTTCTCATCTTCATCTTCGCTTCCTTCGGAAGCCCGATTTTTAATTTTTACTGAAAGAATAATCAAATTTTTTTTCTTTTTAAAAATACTATCTTTATAAGAAAACTGGCAGTCTTTATTTTTAAAATTTTTAATTTCCCCAGTTTTTACATCAAAGACTTCAACTTCCTTTACAGCGTCTTGCATTGATTGTTTAAAGGCGCCGGCGTTACCGCAAACTGCTCCCTGAATAGTCCCAGGAATACCAACTGCCCATTCTAGACCTTTTGAAACATATAAAGAAAGCGGCTGGCCAAATTTAATAACTAAACCGTTAAAGCCACGGTCAGAAATTAAAAGGTTGCTGCCGCCTCCCAAAATAAAAAAGGGCAGCTTCATTTTTTTTGCTAAAGTTATTGCCCTAATTAAATCTTCTTTATCCTTTGCTATATAAAAATATTTTGCCCTGCCGCCAATTTTAAAAGTGGTATAATTTTTCAGCAAAACGTTTTTTTTAATTCCCGGCAATAATTTTTGAATATTCATTCTTGTATTTTATCATATTTTCTAATATAATATAATTGGGCCGACGGATAGCACTCACTAAAGACTTAGTTTAGGAGTTAACTCGTCGGCCCTTTTGTTTTGATTATTTCAACATTAAAAACAAAACTCCCGTCTTAATAAAGCCATGGCAATATTAAAACGTTAGTTTAAAACTCTTTCTTAGTTGATCATCCTTACTAATATTATCGGCAACAATTAACCTCATTTCTTGGTCAGATAATCCGAAAAAGTCTTTTAATAACTCAGTTTCTGCTTGACAGTCAAAAGGATAAACCCAAACACTTTTTTGGAGAGGATAAAATCCTAATTCTTTTAGTTTACCTCGGAAGGCTTCGCGATAAGTTTTTTTGAGTTGGGCAATGTCAAAAATTACTATTCGCCATTTTTTATCCCATTTCTTTGGCTTTTTTATTGTCAAAGCGTCAATTTGGAACACTCCGGCTTTCTTTTTTCCTTCTTTTGTTAAAGAAATATAGATTTGACGATTTCTTTTTCCAATATTTATATATCCTTTTTTTCTTAACATATAAAACGTGTCATAAACTTTCCTTTTCGGATATTTCTGCCATTTTTTATAACCTGTCAGAAGATTTCTGATAAAATAAGGGGAGCTAGCGGCTATATAAACTGCTCCAGCAATTAATAACCACGAAAAGATATCTTTTGAAATCTCTGATTTCGGTTTTTTAAAATAGTATTTATATTTACCTATCCCCATTTCTCCATTATAACGTCTTACCATTGCCATGGCAATGATAAGACGGGGGTTTAAGATATCAATGAAATATAAAAAAAATGAAATATAAAAAAACAGCAACCCTCGCTCGAGGGAGGGTTACTGTCGACTCAGTAGGAGCGTCTTGCGACGCACTCACTGGTTAAATATTAGCAAATTTATTAAATTCTGTCAAGTTCTACCAGCCCAAAAGTTTATTCAGTTTATCGCGGGTGGTTGGGCCAACAATGCCAGTACCTTTAGCAAACTTCCAAGGCGCTAATACTTCATCATAGTACTTTTCCTGGAACTTAATCACTGCGGCATTAGTCAAAGAGCCAAAATAATTCGTTTCATGTCCGGGAGAACCGACTCCGCTTTCTGCTACCCTGGTAGCAGGATCAGAGTTTAAGACAATCTGGAGATATTTTACATCATCAGCAACCTGACCGAATTTCAAAGTAGCAGTAAATTTGTAGCCAGCCGGAACCCCAACAATAACTGCCTCGCCTCTCAATTCAGCTATCTGAGTTTGAAGCTGAGTAATTAAAGCCAGAATTTGGGCAATTTTCGCTTGCAATTCGGCAATAGTCATTTCTGAAATTGGCTTTTCTTCTTCCTCCTCTTCTTCAACCGGCACCACCAACTGCTCCCCCATCAAGACAAAATAAGAAAATTCAGTAGTGGTGGCAGTAACAGTGTTAGTCGCAGCATCAACCGTGGAAGGCAAAACCACCCATTGCGATGCTGTGGCATCCCAGCGATAAATTTTAAGGGTGGATTCGTCTAACCCGCTAATTTGAGCATTAGTATAGGTAAAGGTTAAGGTAACCGGTTGAGCAAAGGTGGTAACTGCTACTCCAGCTGCCGTGGCTGAAAGAGTATAAACATATCCGCCAACCATAAAGGAACCGGCCGGGGACGTTCCAACCAAAGCTTCGGCTTTACCTACCGGAGTTATGGAAACTGAAGTATCAGCGCTGACAGCCGAAGCAGGAAAATCTGCCCTAGCTATACTGCCTTCGGTTGAGGTCGCCGTAATTAGTCCACCGGTAGTTTGAGTTACCGTTCCTGTGCCCACGACCTCTGTTACTGCGCCAGCTGTCGTAGTAAAGGTTTTGTCGCTATAAGAACCAGTAGTCCCGCTGCTATCAGCTGATTGTATTTGATAGTGATAAGTAGTTGAAGGAGTAAGACCGGTCAGAGTTATAGAGTGAGAAGTGACCAAAGTGCCTGAACTAACTGTTTCTCCATACTGGCTGGTTAAACCATAATTCACCCTTGAGGTAGCATTTTTATCTGTAGTCCAAGTAATGGTAGCTGTGCTCGAGGTAACGGTAACTTGGATATTGCTAATCTGAGGCGGAGGAGGAGAGCCGCCACCACCGCCACCACCACCTCCGCCAGCAATGGTGTAAGCGAAAGCAGCGACCGCTGAATTATAACCATTAGGAT
>MNWE01000043.1 GCA_001872265.1 Parcubacteria group bacterium CG1_02_39_15 | reverse complement strand
GAAATCAGATTTTATTCCCAAACCCAAAAAAATAATTATTACTAATAGCCAAAAAAAATTTTTCACTTATTTAGGCTTGATTGCTGTAAATTTAATACTAACCACTTTACCTTGCACAGCTTCAAGGTCTTTTGGATCAGGGGAGGGAACAAACTCAGTTCCTGGGCAAGTAGACATTGCCATTAATTCTTCTTGGGTAAGAAAATGACGCTTCACCACCTTAATTTGCCTAAAACCAGCTTTCTTAACTATCCCAAAATAATCTTTCTCAAAAATGGCCCCTCCTACCACCCCAGCCCAGATTGACTGAAAACGTTCTTTTATCTCAGGGGCTATCTTTTCTGAAAAGACCATATCGGAAATAGCTAATCTTCCACTTGGCTTCAAAATCCGAAAGGCTTCTCTATAGGCAGCCTCTTTGTTTGGGGTCAGAATGATCACGCAGTTGGATATAACCACATCAGCGAAACTATTAGGAAGCTCGAGTTTTTCAATATCCCCAACCTGCTCTTCAATCCTTTCAGCTGGAAAACCAGCTTCAGCTTCTGACTGCCTTTCTTTCTCAATCATCTGAGGGGCTATATCTACTCCAATTATTTTTCCTTTTGGGCCAACTTTATGAGCGGCTAAAAATAAATCTATACCAGCTCCACAACCAAAATCAACTACTACCTCCCCGGACTTAAGGTTGGCAAAGCTAACTGGATTGCCACAACCTAAAGCAAGATTAAGAGCAGTTTTTGGAATAAAAGAAATTTCTTTTTCACTATAAAGCCCTTTAACTTGCTTCTTTCTAATTGGGCAGGGATTTCCCATCTCAGCATATTTTGCCGCAAATTTCCCATAGCGATTGGCAACTAAATTCTTGATCTCCTCATCGGTCATTTTTTTAGATTTTTCTTTAACTTTAAAGACCTCTTTAGCCCAAGAGAGCTTACCAATGCCTACTAGTATGGCACTCCAACAATAGGCCTCAGCATCTTTAATTTCTATGCCATGGCCAAGGGACCAATCACAACATCTTTGATAAACTTCGGCTGCCTCTTTTTTGACTAAATTCCAGTGCTCCTCAATTTCTTTTTGAGACAGGTTGTATTTCTGGCTTAATTTCTTAAATTCAGTCTCGAATTTTTTCATCAGTTCTTGAAGCTCTCCTTCTTCACCTTCTTCCTTAACTTTTGCCTTGAAACCAGCCTCTTTGACTACTTTAATTAGCTGCTCATTAGTCACTTTGCCAGCCTCTATCTCAATTTCAGCTATCCCTCTCTTAGGACAGGTAAAAGCCTTCTTAACTCCTTTAACCTTTAACAAAGCCTCCTTCACCTCCTCAGCACAGCAGGGAGTGGTCATCCCCTCAATTTTTAATGTGAGTTCACGAGATTTTTCCATTTTATTTCACCTATTTTTAATTACTTCAATCATATTTAATTAGCGAATAACGAATTTGTTTCGAATAAACGAATTTACGAATTCTATTGTGTTCAATTTATTTGGTTATTCGCAAATTCGTAACTGATTCGATATTCGTTGATTTAGTTTTTGACCTTTACAATATTTTACCACAAATTTTTTTTTAATAAATGAGGGGACCATTTCTAGTCCCCTCCAGACTTTGAGGCTTTTTCGGAAACCTCATTTCATTTTTTGAGTCGATCCACCCTCACCGTCCAAGTAATTTCTGAAGTCTTAGCTCCTTCTATTAGGTTAACTCGGCCCTGATTAACCATTGCGGTCACTTTTTCCTCATCAAGAGTTAAATTAACTTCCTGACGCATTACCTTAGCCAAGTCTTCCTTGGAAATTCCCAGATTGACTAAAGCCTCTCCTATCGCGTCTGCCATCACTTCCTCAGAAATTGTCACTCCCTTTTCAGTGACAAAACCAACTGGAATCGCAACATTAACCGCCAAATCTTCTCTAGTCACCGCCGGGTAGGCAATGCCCATTGACTTTTTGAGCAGTTCTCGATTCCAAATTATCTTCTCTCTGGGAGTAACGGTTAGGACAAAATTGTCCTCTTCTGAGGTGAGGCCGCGAAGCCCCTCATGCTCTTTAGCCACACCGATGATTTCCTCTCTCCGAGGGGTCTGTTGGCTATCCAAATCGTCAATCTGGAATTTAACCTCAGCAAACTGTTTGGCTAGCTGGTAAAAACCCTCAATTGTTTTTCGCAAGATATCGAGCTCAACTCCTGGCTCAATCCTCAATTGGACCCCTGGCAACTCTGTGGGAAAGACTTCAAACCTCTCTTTTCTTTTTTTCTCGACCTTATCCATTTTCTCCTCCTTCTTTTGTTTATAAAATTTTTAGGGTGCTGTAATTAAGGTACTATTAGTAGATTGTAGCACAATTTAATCTATAGTAGAATCAAAGCTAGGAAATTCCATATCAAATCCAAAAATAATTATTAATAATATCCAAAAAACTTTTTTCATTATTACACTAATTTTATTAATAACATTAAAATTATGCCAAGTAAAAAGACGAAAAAATGAATCAATGATTTTTTAAGACTTTCTTTATGTTTAATTTCAGGAAGTAAATCTGAACTGGCAATATAAATAAAAGTGCCGGCAGCGAAAGGTAAAAGAAAAACGATAGACTCTCCTATCTTTTCTGAGAGTAAAAATCCCAAAAAGCCACCAAAAATTGCCAGAATCGCTGATAAAAAGTTTAAAAAGAGGGCTTTAACCTTTTTGAAGCCGCCATAGATTAAAACTCCAAAATCTCCAATCTCTTGGGGAATTTCATGTAGGACCACTGCTAAAGTAGTTGCTATTCCAATCGGAAAAGAAACGACAAAAGAAGCGGCGATAATTAAACCGTCGATAAAATTGTGAATCCCGTCTGAAACCAAAATCAAATAAGAAAGGGGCATTATTTCCGGATGCGAAACCGCATGATGGTGATGCCATCTGATAAAATTTTCTAAAATAAAGAAGGTGCAAAAACCAAAAATTAAGTAAAAAAATAGATTCAAAAGGGCAGCCTCATCGATGCCTACTTTCTCGATTGCCTCCGGAATTAAGTGCAAAAATGCTCCGCCAATTAAAGCCCCAGCCGAAAAAGCCACTAAAATTAATAAAATTTTATTCAAAAGTTCTTCTTTCAAAAATAAAACAAGAATCCCAATGAAAGCAATAAGGCTAACCAAAAATGTACTAACTAAGATACAAAATAAAATACTCATTTTTATTTAAGAGTGTAATTCTTTATTGTAATTTTATTTTTCTTAATCGTAAAGAATTTGAGACAACTGATAAAGAACTAAAAGCCATAGCTGCTGCGGCAATAATTGGTCC
>MNWE01000007.1 GCA_001872265.1 Parcubacteria group bacterium CG1_02_39_15 | reverse complement strand
AACGCGAGAGAATAAAAGAATTGGAGGAGGAAATGCAGAATCCAAATCTCTGGAAGGACAAGGAGAAAGCGGTAAAAGTTACTAAAGAGTTATCAGAGCTCCAGCAAGAGGTTTCCGAATTTGAGGCAATCAAAACCGAGGAAGATTTAAGGAAAATTGAGCTACGAATTTTTCTTCCAGGAGAACATGATAAAGGAAATACCTTATTGTCAATTTTTTCTGGAGCCGGAGGTCAGGATGCCCAAGATTGGGCAACCATGCTATTAAGGATGTATGAAAGATATTGTCAGAGAAAAGGATTCAAAACGACTATTTTACATCAATCTTTTGGCGAGCCAGGAGGACCGGAAGGAAGAATTGGGACAAAGTCAGCCATTTTAGAAGTTAAAGGAAATTATGCTTACGGATTTTTGGAAAAAGAAACCGGAGTTCACCGTTTGGTCAGAATTTCTCCCTTTTCAGCAAAACAACTCCGTCACACCTCTTTTGCCTTAGTTGAGGTTTTGCCAGAGATTGAAGAAGCTAAAGAAAAAGAAATTCCGATTCGACCGGAAGATTTAAAAATTGAATTTTACCGAGCTTCTGGTCCCGGCGGTCAGTACGTTAATAAAAGAGAAACTTCAGTCAGAATTACTCATTTACCCACCGGGATTGTTGTTGCCTGTCAAAGTGAAAGATTGCAGGGTGACAATAGAAAGAAAGCAATGAAGGTTTTGGCAGCTCGACTTTATCAGCTGGAAAAAGAAAAAACTGAAAAAGAATTAAAAAAAATTAAAGGAGAAAAAATTTCAGCCAGCTGGGGAAATCAAATTCGTTCCTATGTTTTGCATCCTTATAAGATGGTTAAGGATTTAAGGACAAATGTTGAGACATCGAGCACCGAAGAGGTCTTGGACGGCAATTTAGATCAATTCATAGAAGCCGAAATTAAATCATAATGGTAAAATTTCAAAATGTCACTAAAATTTATCCTGGCCACGCTGCTGGTCCAGCAACTGTAGCCCTTGAAGATGTTTCTTTTGAAGTAAAACCAGAAGAGTTTGTTTCAATCGTCGGTAGGTCCGGAGCTGGCAAAACCACTTTATTAAGATTACTTTTGGCCGAAGAAAAGCCAACTCGCGGCCAAATTTTTTTTGACGATATTGATGTCCATAAATTACCCTCCAATAGGCTGCCTCAATTAAGAAAAAAGATTGGCGCAGTTTTTCAGGACTACAAGCTTCTTCCCAACAAGACCGCTTATGAAAACATTGCTTATGTAATGGAGGTAATCGGATTGTCAGATAAAGAAATCGCCAGAGATGTACCAGAAGTTTTAGAGATAGTAGGGCTTAAAGACAGAACCAATAATTTTCCAACTGAACTTTCTGGCGGCGAGAGGCAAAGAGTGGCCATTGCCCGGGCTTTAATTCACCGGCCAGAGGTCATTTTAGCTGATGAACCAACAGGAAACCTTGATCCTTATCATACTTTGGATATCATCCGGCTTTTATTAAAAATTCAAGAAATGGGCACAACGGTTATTTTAGCTACCCATGATAAAGAAACAATTAATCGTTTGGGGAAAAGAGTGATTACTTTAGAAGAGGGCAGAATAATTAGGGACGAAGAAAAAGGCCGATTTATCTTATAATATGCTTACTAATTTTAAAAGAATTATCAAATCAGGTTGGATAAGTCTTCGGCGAGACGGCGAATTAGCATTGGCCACAGTTTTTATTTTAGTGATTGCTATTTCAGTAGTAACCTCGCTTTTTCTTTCGAAAGAGATGAGTCAATTTTTAATTTATAATCTCCAGGAAAAAGTTGACGTTTCCGTTTATTTTAAAGAGAGTGCGACCGAAGAAGAAATTTTGGATTTAAAAGACGAACTGGCTAAAATGGAAGAAATAAAAGAGATTGATTACGTTTCTGAAGAGCAGGCTTACCAAAATTTCGTTAGCAAACACGAGAGCGAACAAATCATAATGGAATCCTTAGAAGCGATAGGGGAGAATCCCTTTTTAGCTTCTTTGAGTATCAAGGCTTGGAAAACCAGCCAATACGGAACAATTTCTAGTTTTTTAGAGCATCCGTCGTTTGAAAATCTAATTGAAAAGGTAGATTATTATCAAAGAAAACCAATAATAGAGAGAATTTTTTCTTTAACCGGAATTATTAATAAAGCCGGCATTTTTCTTTCAGTGCTTTTAGTGATTGCAGCTATTCTGGTTGCCTTCAATACTATTAAGCTGGCTATTTACAATTCTCGCGAAGAAATTAAAATTCAAAGATTGGTCGGGGCTTCAAATTGGTTTATCCGGGGGCCATTTTTGATCCAGGGGACTATTGCTGGTATCTTTGCCGCCCTAATTGGCTTAGCAGTTTTCAGCTTAGTTTGTTGGTTACTTAGCCCGAAGATTGAATTTTTCTTTCCCGGTTTGAACTTATTTGGTATTTTTACTAATAATCTTGGACTAATATTTTTGATTCAGCTTGCTACCGGACTGGGCTTAGGCATAATTTCCAGTACCATCGCTATTCGAAAATACCTCAGAGTTTAATGAATCTTTGATTCATTTCACATCTGCGATAAATCTTCGATTTATCTTGCCGTCTAATCACTGCCGGGTCGTCTAATGGTAGGACCATGGACTCTGGATCCATGTATGTAGGTTCGACTCCTACCCCGGCAGCTACCTTGAGCGCGGTTGAGCTGAGAAGGGTTAGCGTGACACCGCTAAAATCTATTGGGCCTAAAAGGTATTGACAATGGTTTATGGCATGGTAACATGTAATTGTAATACAATTTATTACTAGTTATAGATATATGCGTGACGTTATCAACATTTCGTTGCCTAAAAAATTAAATAGAGAAATAGAGAAGGTGATAAAGAAAGAAAGATATTCAACCAAAAGCGAATTTATTCGCGAGCTGCTTCGTCTGCACTTAGAAGATGAGCTTTTGCATACAGTAAAAGAAAGTGAACAAGAGATTCGCGCCGGCAAAGGAAAAGTTTTGCGATCCCTTCGCGATTTACGCTAAGGAAGTCTGACTTCTCTAATGTATGCAGATTATCTACTCAAGCAATTTTGTCAGCACTTACCAGAGACTACCCTTTTTAGTTAAAAAAGAAGCTGAAAAAGCAGAAAAGTTGTTCCGCAAAAATCCGTTTGATCCTAGATTAAGAACTCATAAGCTCAAAGGTAAATTAAAGGGCCGTTGGGCTTTTTTTATTAGCTGGCGCTACAGAATTATTTTTAGATTTGCAAACGATAAAACAGTATGGTTTTTAGCTATTGGTGGCCATGAGATTTATTGATGTTTTTTTTGATTTTTTTAATTTTTACTTCTGACCGAGGCGGGTCGGTGCAAGAAAAATAGAGTTGACCCCATTTCCCTTGAGTAGTTTCCTTCTTTGGGTGGCCGAAAGGAGAAATATTCCTGGAATAAGCCTTTGGGAAGATATCCCATTTTATCTTGTGCCTTTTGGTGACCCTAGGGCTCAAAAACGGATAATTGAGTTCTTTAATCAGAAATTTAATTTGTGGATTGATTTTTATGATTTAGAGGAGAGGGTTAAAGACCAAGATAAAAGGATAGACCAACTGAGAAAAGAGGATTCCGAAATTAATAGATCCTTAAGAATGTTAGAGATGGGAATTTCTTTGAGCGGTGAAGAGCAATTTAAATTAGTTACGAAGGTAACCGAACTTCTTGAAAAAAGAGGCTGAATTTAAACCCGGCCTCATTTATTTTTAATTTGACTTTTTCTAAAAATAGAGTAATTTTAATAAATACAGTACCTTAACAATTCTTAAAGTCTTGAAGTATTAATGAGGAGGAAGTATGAAACTAAGAGATCTCGAAGAAGTAAAAAGAGAAGTGGAGGAGATACGAGACGAATCCGGGAAAAGAGTGGATGAAAAGATTAAACCTTTGGTAATTGGACTAAGAAGATGGGGGATAAATACCGAATTCTCTTGTCAGGGGCATAGAAGAAGTAAAAGTGAGGTACTTTCTTTCCCTTCGGTGGAGATTTCTCCAAAAGATTATAAGAAAGTTAAAAAATTAATATCAGCTTTTGGAGGGAATTCTTGGATCCTTAAAAAAGAAAGGTGGTCTACTAAAGAAGGTATCCCTAAGATTACTCTTCGACTTGTGCCTAGAAATAAAAATGGCCGGAAGTTAATCAGGATGCAAAAAGATGCCATTGAATTTGGCAAGTTCTTACAAGAATTACCAGAGGATTGGTTCAAAAGGAATAAATTATGAAAAAGGTGTCAAATTTATTTTTGGCACCTTTATTTTTTTTAAAAAATTGGATAGTTTAAGTAGTTTAAGTTTGACTTTAAATAAATTTAGTGTTTAAAATATAAAAGTAGTACTCAAACAATTTTATAAAGGGGGGAAGTGAAAGGATGTCAGAGAAAATTCTAATTCTAGAAGAGCAAGAGTTTGAGAGATTTAGAAAATATTGTAAAGAAAGAGGATTTGATTTGAGTTATAAAAGGGGTGAGGATATTAAAATCTCCAGGTTCTCATCCAATGAGAAGCGGAGGGCAGAATTAGAAAGAGAGGCAGTTAATCGAGACTCAAAAATTGTCAAACGACAAAATCAGAAAGCCACATTTTATGATATTGCTGAATATGAAAAAGAAAGGTGGAATAATGCCTTTCAAGAAATCTGTGAAGAATTTAAAGAAAAAAATAAGGAGGTGAAATCATGGTAGTAGCGGAAATTTCGGCTTTTCCAATCGGTGAAGGAGAAAGTTTGAGTGAACCAGTAGCTGAGGTAGTGAAGATAATAAAAGAGAGTGGCCTAAACTACCAAATCGGAGCTATGGCCACCACCGTGGAAGGAGAATGGGATCAAATAATTGAATTGTTTACCAGGTGCCGAAATAAATTAATTGAGTCCAGCAATAGAGTTTATATGTCGCTTAAAACAGATGAGAGGAAAACCGAAACTCACGGCATAGCTCATAAAATAAAAGCAGTTGAAGAGAAAATCTAGGAGGTGAAATAGAATGGATGAGAAAAAGAAGAAAAAGAAAAAGGGCCAATTCGAGAAGAAAAAGCCCAAGGTTGTCCAACCCACAAAGCCGGTAAAGAAAAAGTGAGGAGGTAAAGATAAATTAGATTTGAGACCTTAAAGCGGGGAGATAACATCAAACCGCTTCTTTAGTTTGAATAAATCTAAACTTTTTGATATATCTAAATAGAATGCACATTACAATTTTATTTATTGGATAAAAAGGAGGGAAGATGAGTCCTAATGAAGATAACTCTGAAATAATCGATCGAATAATGAAGAGAGTAGCAGAAAAGATGAAGGGAGCCGAAGAAGAATATAAAAAATATGTTGAGGAGATAATGAGGAAGTGGAGGATCAAAGAAAATAGCCAAAAGGAGGAGAAGAAATGAAAAGAACAGGGATATTCTTTCCTTATATGGAAGGAGAGAGATTGAAAGATTTTCCAAATCCGGCTCTGGAAGGAATATTGGAAAAAGAAAATGTTTTCTATCACGATACCAGATATGAAGTTATGGATGGAGCTTATTACCTAAAGAAAATGCCAGAAGAGTTATTAGCTGAGGTTCATACCAAAGAGATGATTGAGAGAGTTAAAAAACTTGAAGCATTTGATGGGGTGATTTGGTCAGCCAGTGGAACTGTCCAGGCTTCAGAAATGATTTTTGAAGGCAAAATTGACAATGCTTTCGTTTTTACTGGCTATGGTGATCATCATGCTGGGAAAGACTTTTATGGTGGCGGCTGTTATTTTAATTCTGCTGCCTTGGCTATTGCTAATGCTAGGAGGAAATATGGAATAAAACGCTTTGCCATAGTTGATACCGATCCCCATCATGGAGATGGAACCTGGGATTTATTTAAGGAAGATCAAGATGTGCTTTATATCTGCTTTTGTGTTCGGGCAAATGAAACTAATCGAAATAACAAGATCGATGTCTCCATTCCTTGGAAGCTTTCTTCAAAAGAGTATCTAATGATAGTTGAATCTGAACTTTCTACTATCCGAGACCATCAGCCAGAGCTGATTTTTTGGAACTTTGGTTATGATGGCACTCAGGATGAATATGGAGATATTGGAATAAGTAAAGGCTGCCATCAAAAATTAGCCAAGAGATTTAAAAAGGTAGCTGATGAGGTCTGCAGAGGCAGATTGATTACTGTTCTTTGTGGGGGTCATCAAAGAAAAATAGCCACCTATGTTATACCCAGAATTATCCGTTGTTTAGCAGATATTGAATAGGAGGAGTAAAAATGGATCAGAAATTTTGGCTACTTCATAAAATGATAATTCCGGGAAACCAACCTAGGTTTAAAAAATCTGAATTACTAATTCCGTCTGCCTCAACTTTGATAGTTCATCGACAGAGTGGCAAAGTATTATTTGTTCGGAGTACTACCACAAAGGAAAAATGGGGATATCCTGGCGGACGGATTGACTTCAAGCAAGATAAAAATCCAAAAGATGCGGCATTAAGAGAAGGGGGAGAGGAGACAAGTCTTAAGATAGAGATTAAAAGATTTTTGGGAATTTATATCACTTCCGAATATGACCCGAACTTTAGAATACACTGTTTTATTGCTGAAAGCGACGAAGATAAAGTGAAACCTAGTAAGGAAATTATAGACTGGAAATGGCTAAGACCAGAAGAAGGATTGAATTTAGATTTAACTATTTCTGCCAGTCAAGCCCTAGAGGATTTCCTGAAAATAAAAGCGACCTAATCATCTCAGGGTCGCTCTTTGTTTAGTGTTAAATTTTATTCCACTCTTCTTACATATTCTCCGGTTTCGGTGTTGACTTCGATGATGTCACCGGTTTCAATAAAGAGAGGAACATTAATTGTGGCGCCGGTTTCTAAAGTGACCGGCTTTGTCCCGGCTTGAGCTCTTTCGCCTTTTACTCCTGGTGGAGCTTCAATTACTTTCAGTTGAACTTTGATTGGCAAAACAATATTGATAATTTTTTCTTGAAATTTAATTCCCGTTAGAATTTGATTTGGTTTCAGAAATTTTGAGCCCTCGCCAATTATGTTTCCACGATTAACGTTCAAGCTAAAAGCGCCCAGGCAATGACTCAAGCCAAAGCCGAGATTACCAGCCTTCTTTTACAGCGGCACAATATTGTTAGTCCTGAAATGGCCGACTTCAGCGTTTTATCGCAGAAAGATATGCTGGAAGCAAGCGCCTCAATAGCCGACACCTTAACTATTTTATTGGCGTCAATCGCCGGAATTTCTTTGATTGTGGGGGGCATAGGCATTATGAATATGATGATGACTACGGTAACTGAAAGAACTCGGGAAATCGGTCTTCGCAAGGCCATCGGCGCCAAAAGATTAGATATTAGTTTGCAGTTTTTAGCTGAGGCGGTAATGCTTACTTTTGTTGGCGGAGTTTTGGGAATAATCTTAGGAAGCGGAGCGGCTTATGCCATAATGCTTTTTACCGGTACGGCTGTAAAAATTTCTTTATTTTCAATTATTTTAGCCTTTGGCGTAGCTGCCGGCATCGGAATTGGCTTTGGCTACTGGCCTGCCCAGAAAGCAGCCAAACTCAATCCCATTGAGGCACTGAGATATGAATAGTAAAATAATTCCAATTTTTATTGCGTTAATATTAATTATCGGCGGTGGAGCGTTTTTTGGAGGAATGAAATACCAACAAAGCAAAAGAAATTTTCAAAACTTTTCAGAGGAACAGCGTCAGCAGCTTTTCCAAGGCAACACAGGAAGAAACTTACAGAGAGAAGTCGGAGGGGGAGTTGGCTCAAGTTTTCTTTCGGGCGAAGTTATTAGTAAAGACGAACAGTCCGTAACTCTTAAAACGCCGAACGGCGGTTCAAAGATTATATTCTTTTCCGATTCTACTGAAATTGTAAAATCTGTTGATGGTGCCTCAAGCGATTTGGAAGCTGGCAAAACGATTTCCGTATCCGGCACGACAAACCAAGACGGCAGTCTTACAGCTAAGTCAATCCAGGTACGCTATTGAAAATAATTATAATTTCTCTTAAAATATCTTAAAAGGTCTTTAAGAAAAATAATTAAATGATTTTTACACTTATGCCAGAGCAACAAATAAAAATTAGAGCCAAAGACGAAGACCTAAAGGGAACTTATTCTAATATGATGCAAGTGTTGCATACTACTAAAGAAGAGTTTATTTTAGATTTCTACTTTATTTCGCCGCCAGAAGGAGTACTATCCTCAAGGGTGATTATGAGTCCGGGGCATTTGAAAAGAATGATAAGGGCCTTGGAAGACAATGTGGCAAAGTATGAGCAAAAATTTGGTAAGATCGAGGAAGCCTCAGTTCCTGAAAGCTCCTTGGGGTTTCAGGTTGAAAGGCAGTAAAAAATAGTCTATACTGAGATAATGCCTAAGAAACCTCAAGAAATTCAATCTGAACGAGTGAAAAGAACCAAAATCAGGGTAATCGGAGTTGGCGGCGGCGGAGGTTCTATTGTTTCTGAGATTGCCTCCAGGGTCAGCCAAGCTAGCTTTGTAGTGGCTAATACCGATTTACAAGCTTTAAAAACAGTCAGCCGCAAGGCTACTCGTTTTCAATTCGGCGCTAGCCTCACTCAGGGATTAGGAACGGGCATGAATCCTGAGTTGGGTCAAATCGCTGCCCAGCAAGAGAAAGAAAAAATAAAAAAACTTTTAGAAGGCCAGGATCTATGTATCTTGGTTGTTTGTTTGGGAGGAGGAACCGGTTCGGGAGCTGCCCCTATTTTTGCCAAAATTTCTAAATCTTTAGGCAACCTAACATATGGCATTTTCACTTTACCTTTTAAATTTGAGGGAGAAAAGAAAATGGGGATTGCCAAAGCCTCTCTGGAAAGAGTAAGGCCTTATTTAAATGCCCTTTCTATCATTCCTAACGAAAGAATTTTTCAAATCGTTGATAAAGCCACTCCTTTGCAGCAGGCCCTTTCTGCTATAAACAGAAACTTATCTGAAAGCTTGGCCGGCCTGATCGAAACTATTTATGAGCCTGGTTTAATTAATATTGATTTTGCTGATTTGAAAACCGTCCTTGAAGGGAGGGGGAGACTGGCTTATTTAAACGCAGTAGTGGTGCCTAAGGGCGAGAAATCGCCCCAGGAAGCGATTGAAAAGGTTTTAAATTCACCGCTTTATCCTTACACAATTCGTGGGGCGAAAGGGGTTCTATTTAATATCGCTGGCGAAAAAGAGATTAATCTCAACGAGGTAAACCAAATTTCCAGGAACATCTCCAGCTTATTAAATAAAGAGGCAAAGATTATTTTTGGGGTTTCTCAAGGCAGAAAATATCAGGATAAAATCAAAATCACTTTATTAGCTACCGGCTGCGGAATGAAAGTTTTTTCCGAAAAACCAAAGAGAAAAAGAAAAGCAAAAAAGAAGGTTGTCCCAGAGCCAATACCCATGCCTAAGCCAAAGCCAAGACCAAAACAAAAACTAAAGAAAAAAAAGATGAAAAAAGTTACTCCTCAAAAACCCAAAGAAGTAGAGAAAATTCCTGAAGAAGGTCTTGAACGTCCAACTCCACCAGAAAAAAAAGCGGTAGAAATAAGGATTAGAAAAAACGGCCTCCAAATTAAAAGAGAGGCCGAAGAAGAAGAAAAAGAAATGTTAGAAAAAGAAAAATTCTGGGAAAGCCCGGCTTTTCTAAGAAAAAGAAGGTTTTTTAGGGCTCAATAATTGTTCCCTTAAATTTTTTACCTGCCAATATCTTATCAAAATTATTAATCTCCGTTCCTTTGACAATCAAGGCACGGAGATTTAATTTTTGAGCAAGCTTAGCTGCAATTGGGTCAATGGGAGCGGCTAAGCCCGGTATCCATCGGGAGCCGATTAATTTTCGATAATTTTTCCAGGAAATTTTTTTAATTGGGTAGGCATTCTTATATTTCTGGAGGTCTTTATTATAAACAAAGGGGATATTCCCGGCATCAATAATTTCCGATGTCTTAAAACGCTTAGCTAACAAAACAGAGATATAATCGGTTGACCAGCCAGGCCGCCAACCGGCAGCAATTAAGACTTTCCAGTTGTTTTTAATTGGTTTATGCGGGTCATCTAAAATTACCGGATAGGCCTCTTTCCGGAAAATTGTTCTCAACAGATGAGCGTTTAATCTGGTAGCGTGGATTCCTAACCAATCCATATCTTCATCGGGCAACTCTACAACTTTTGCCGCCGCCCTCTGATAAACTCGGCAAACCTTACCGCCACCGGCAATAATAATAAATCGAAAGCCCTTTCCAAGGTATTTCAAAATCAGCCCTTTAAATCTCTTTAAGAAGCTGACATTTATTACGCAAGCGTTAGCGAAGCGTGAAGATGAACGAAGTTCATCGACTCTCCCTGGCTGGGGGCAAATAATTGATCCGCCAAGAGCAATGATAACTGTTTTTTGGGTCAGCATTTAATTTCTGTTTTCTATTTTAACATTAAAGAGATTGTGCTACAATGACCCAGCCAACAGTTATTTTTAGTTCTTCATACTTTTAAGGAAGGAGGAGGGAGCAATGCTAAAGAGCAAGAGAGCGCCATATGAAGCTCAGATTAAAGAACTGGAAAGACGCGGCAAGGTCAAATTTATAGCAGATTATAATATTTATGCGGTTCTGAAAGCAATTGAAGTTCGTGTCCGCTGGTGGAGGAAAGACGGCAAGGAACGCCAAGAGTTAGACCAACTGATGCCCGGTATGGTTTTGTATCCCAGACCCCGACCTCTCAATAAGTGGGAGAAAGAACTACCCGAGGAAGAAAAAGAAACTTCTGGGTTTAATCTGGAACGGAACCAGGTTTGGGTGGCTTATCGATATCCCGATATTTGGGCAGCTATTCGCCAGAGAGGGAGACACATCGTTGACAGTCTTACAGAAAAGAAGGTGGTAATTAATAAAGAAATTGAAGTGACTATTCCCGGCGAAGCTCAACGAATGAAAAACTTTGCCCTAACCCTCAACGACCTTACTCAGAGATTTTTGGTAGAAAAGATCACACTCCAATTAAGAGAAAACTTATCACAGGGAGTTTTTCCGATTTATCAAGAGTTGGAAGGGACGAAAGACGAGTTCAAAGTTAAAGCCGCCCAATTACTGAAGCAGGCCATTGAAGGAAAGAAAACCGAAATACCGGTGAAATTAGCTGAGGCAGTGGCTAAGGTTTTAAACCGCTGGGCTGAAGTTCTGGGTATTGTTGAAAGCTGTTTAAGACAGGCTGAAAGCTGGCTTTTGTTATGCCAAGCGATAGAAATAAAAATTAGTTGGGCTTACCGGAGGTTGGCTGAGCTAAATAAGGATCTTTCAGAGATTTCTTTCTCTAGAAAGCCATCTTCGCTAGCCAAACTCAAAGCGATCGGAGATGAATTAGGAGGAATCCTAATTTACCTTAACCAGGAGGTTCTCTTTGATCCTTATCTCCAAAGGATAAAGGATCCAGCCGTCCAAAACTTAGTTAAAGCAAAACAATACGCTGAAATTAAGAAAGTTAAGCCCATGCGAAACTTAACAGAGCGAGCGCTGGCCAAGCTGCAGGCGATTGTCCTAAGAGAGAAGCCGACCATAACTGAAATTAAGAGAAAAAGGCAAGCTTTACTCAAGGGTTAGACCTAAACTTCTAGCCCTTTTTAGTTTTCTAAAATTTCTGGTAAAATTAGATAAAGGTCAAAGAATGAAATAAAATAGAAACGAGGCGATGAGAACGAAGTTCTCATCTTTACCTTCGTTTCCACATATATAAAAAAATTATGAAAGGAAACTCGGTGATCAAAGTAACTAAAAACATTTTAAAAGACATTTATAAGCCCAGGTCAGCCAATGTGAAAAAATACGACTTCGGGCTACTATTAGTCATTGGCGGGTCGGAATTTTATTCTGGCTCTCCGGCGCTATCAGCTCTGGCGGCTTTTCGGGCAGGAACTGATATGGTTAGAGTTATTGCTCCTAAAAGAGCAGCCGATATCATTGCTTCTTTTTCTCCCAATTTGGCTGCTTATCCCTTAAAGGGAGATTTATTGATGAAAGAGCATTTAGCAACTTTAATTTCAATGACCGAATCGGCTAAGACGGTTTCAAATGGCAATGTGGCCGTAGTAATCGGCGGGGGAATGGGCAGATCAGCTGAAGTCCAAGAGACAATTCTGGAATATTTGTCTGAAACTTCTGTTCCCGTGGTGATTGATGCTGATGCCATCCATGCCTTAGCAAAGAAGCCAGATATTATTTTTGGGAAGAAATTTTTAATTACTCCTCATACCTACGAATTTTTCGTGCTTACCGGAAAAGAAATTTACCAATTGTCAGAAGAAGAAAAGATAAAAGCAGTCCAATCTGAAGCCAATCGTCTCCAGACCACTATTTTACTAAAAGGAAAAACCGACATAATTTCTGATGGCAAAGAGGTAGCTTTGAACGAAACCGGCTCTCCTTATATGACTAAAGGCGGTACCGGCGACACTTTGGCTGGTATCTGCGGCGGTTTATTGGCTCGGGGAATTGCGCCCTTTAAAGCTGCTCAGGCAGCTGCCTATATTAACGGAAAAGCCGGAGAAATAGTAGCTCAAGAGAAAAAGGAAGGACTGTTAGCTACTGATTTGATTGAGGCAATTCCTGAAGTTCTGCGCTAAATTAAGTATGACCACTTACGATTTAATCATTATTGGCGGAGGGCCGGCTGGCATTACGGCAGGAATTTACGCCGCCCGTCAAAAACTTAATATTTTGTTAATTACTAAAGACTTTGGAGGTCAGATAGCCAGAAAAGCAGTAGCTATTGAGAATTATCCTGGTTTTGAAGCGATCTCCGGTTTAGGGCTAATCCAGAAATTTGAAAAGCATTTGAGAAAATTTACCCTGTTAAATAGTCGCAAAGCGAATTTAACAGGGCAGGTTGATATTGAGAGGGATTCGGTAACAAAAGTCAAAAAAACAGGCAAAGACTTTTTGGTTTTAACAAAAAGCAAAAACCAGCTCCAGGGGAAAGCAGTGATCGTTGCTTCTGGAGCCGACCCCAGACCCTTAGAGGTTCCTGGAGAAAAAAAGTTTATTGGCAGAGGGGTAAGCTACTGCGTGACTTGCGACGGTCCTTTATTTGACGATAAAATCGTGGCGGTAATTGGCGGCGGGAATGCTGGTTTTGAGGCAGCAGTAGCCCTTAGTAGTTGGGCTAAGAAAATTTATATTTTGGAAGCAGCTCCAAAAGTTGGGGCGGACGAAACCAACCAGGCAAAGGCAAAGAAAACTAAGAAGGTTGAAGTAATAACTTCAGCTTTTTTAAAAAGAATTCAAGGAGATAAATTTGTTAATTCGCTCGTCTATCAAGACAAAAAAACAGGAAAAAGTTTCACTTTGCCAGTTGAAGGAGTGTTTGTGGAAATCGGCTCTCAGCCGGCCACCTCGTTTATTAAAGGCCTAGCAGACTTTAACGACAGAGATGAAATTGTCATTAATCCCAAGACCGGCGAAACAAAAACCCCTGGCCTTTTTGCGGCTGGCGATGCCGATAACGTTCCTTTTAAGCAAATTGTCATTGCGGCTGGCGAAGGAGCCAAAGCCGCCATTTCAGCTTACAATTATCTCCAAAAATTAAAATGAAATGACTTCTAAAATTGAAAGCATCAAAGCTAGGGAAATTTTAGATTCCCGAGGCAATCCGACTGTTGAAGTGGAACTCATCACCAATTTTGGTAAATTTTCAGCTTCAGTCCCTTCGGGAGCTTCTAAGGGAAGAGATGAAGCGGTGGCTCTAAACACAAAAAAAGCAATTAATAATGTTAATAAAATTATTGCCCCCAAATTAAAAGGTAAGGATGTAACTCGGCAGAGAGAGATAGACAATTTAATGATTAAATTAGATGGAACTAAAAACAAGTCTAAACTAGGAGGTAATGCCTTAGTTGGAGTTTCTCTGGCAGTTTGTCGGGCGGGGGCTAAAGCCAATAATCTGCCTTTGTGGAAGTGGATTTCAAAAATTGCCAGAACTCAGCCGTTACTCCCAACACCTTGCATTTTGTTTATTGAGGGCGGACTCCACAGTAAAGGAGATTTAGGTTTCCAGGAATTTATGGCTTATTTTCCCGCCAGATCTTTCAAAGAAAAATTTAAGATAGCGAGCGATATTTACAAAAAACTAGGCCAAGCTTTAAAAAAAAGATACGGAAAAAGAGCAGCCAGATTGGGCATGGAAGGGGCTTTTACTCCGCCAATTAACAAAACTAAGGAAGTTTTAGATTTATTGATGGGAGCTGGAGGAAATAAAATAAATATCATTATTGATGCTGCCGCCTCCACTTTTTTCAAAAAAGGGAAATATAATCTTGAGAAAAAGAAATTGAGCAGGGGAGAGCTTTTGAGATTTTATCTGGAACTTTGTAAGAATTACCCAATAGCGGCTTTGGAAGACCCGTTTTTTGAAGAAGATTGGCAGGGCTTTCAGCAAATTACAAAGAAAATTGGCAAGAAGGTTACTATTGTTGGGGACGATCTTTTAGTAACTAATCTTCGGAGAATAAAAAAAGCCATGGAGAAAAAGGCCTGCAATGGTTTAATTCTAAAACCAAATCAGGTAGGGACAGTTACCGAAACGATTGAAGCTGCCAAATATGCTGTGAAAAGGAAATGGAAGGTTTTTATCAAACATCGAGGAGGAGAGACAAAAGACGATTTTATCGCTGATTTAGCGGTGGGATTAGGAACGGGCTGGATTATGGCCGGCGCTCCGACTAAAATAGAAAGAATGGTAAAATATAATAGATTATTAGAAATTGAAGAAGAGCTGCATGAAAATTAATCAAAGAAAAAGCTCTTCTTCTCTATCTGCGTTTTTGCCGAGCAAAAACTTGATAATCGAAGAGGAAATAAAAAAATATGGCCAAATTAATTTTATTAAGACACCTTTTGTCGCAGTGGAACGAAGAAAACAGATTTAATGGCTGGATCGATACCCCCTTGGCAGAAGGCCAATCTAAGAAAGCAAAGGAGCTTGCCCAAAAGATATTCCGGTTCAAAATCGACAAAATTTACTGCTCCATTCTTTTTAGAAACATGGATACGGTGGCTAGAATTTTAGAATACGATAAAAAATACCCTCTTTATGTTCATCTTGACCCAGGTAAAATGAAAGACTGGGGGCATTTTAAAGATATAAGCCAGTATGATATCCCCGTCTATGTTACCGAAAAATTGAATGAAAGATATTACGGCAAACTTCAAGGTCTGAATAAGAAGGAAATTATCGAAAAAGAAGGAGGAGAAATTGTTCGTTTGTGGAGGAGGAGTTGGAATCAGGCGCCGCCTGGTGGGGAGTCTCTTCAAGATGTTTTTAAAAGAACAGTCTCTTTTTACAAAAAATATATTGAAAATGATTTGAAAAAAGGGGAAAATGTCTTAATTGTTGGCAGTCACAATTCCTTAAGAGCGCTGGTAAAACACATAGAAAAGGTATCGGATAAAAAGATTATTAACGTAGAAATCCCTTATGCTGGAGTAATTGAGTATAATTTCGATGAATCTTTGAAGTTGAGAGCGAAAAAGACCCTATAAGTTATTGACAGAGATTCTTTGTTGCGATATGATAAAACCGACGGAATCAGTCGGTTTTTGTTTATTGAAACATGCTGAAAGTATCCACCAGATCGCAATACGGATTAAGGGCCATGATCTATCTGGCCAGACATCAAAGAGAAATCTGTCCCTTAAAAGATATTTCTAAAGAAGAAGGGATATCTTTTGATTATTTGGAGAAAATAATTTCTAAATTAGAAAAAACCGGTTTAGTAAAAGCCAAAAAAGGAGCTCGAGGAGGTTATTTTTTAGCCAAATCTCCAAAGAAAATTAAAATTGGAGAAATAATCAGGCCGTTAGAAGGAGAAAAGGGACTGGTTAAATGTATGGCGGGTAGTTATCGTTGCCCAATGGTGAAAAAATGCCTCAGCAAGAAATTCTGGGGGAAAATTCAAAATGCTTTAAATTCAGTTTTAGATTCAATCACTTTAGCCGATTTAATAAAAACGCCATAACACGACGATCGTCGCATTACGGCGTACATAGATACAATTAAAGCTTATGAGGAAGAAAATTTATTTAGATTATGCCGCCACCACGCCGGTTGATCCGCGGGTGACTAGGGCAATGCTGCCCTATTTCACAAAAAAATTCGGCAATACCATGTCTCTTCACAACTTTGGCCAAGAGGCGAAATTGGCTTTGGAGGAAAGCAGGGGAGGGGTAGCCAGTTTGATAGGAGCAAAAGCAAGCGAAATAATTTTTACTAGTTCAGCCACTGAAAGTAATAATTTAGCTCTAAAGGGAGTTGCCTTCGCCAATAAAAATAAAGGTAATCACATTATCATTTCTTCAATTGAGCACCCTTGTATTATGGAAAGCGCCAAATGGTTAGAAAGGCAAGGGTTTAAGATAACGCGATTGCCGGTGAATAAATATGGACAGGTTTTCCCTAAAGATGTTAAACGGGCCATCAAAAAAGATACAATTTTGGTTTCAGTAATTCATGCTTCAAATGAAATCGGAACTATTCAGCCTATTGAAGAAATCGGAAAGATTTGCCGGGAATCAGGCATTTACTTCCACACCGATGCTGTTCAAAGT
>MNWE01000024.1:16654-22237 GCA_001872265.1 Parcubacteria group bacterium CG1_02_39_15 | reverse complement strand
AATAAATTTTGAACCCTTTTTAACGCCAAATTCCGGCTGAATCTGTTCTTTTGAATAACCGTACTCTTTAACCAGTCGTTCTTCAAAAACAACCTTAGCTTCTTTATTCTCTGGCGTTGCTTTTATCCATGCATTTGTAATAAAATCTTTAATATATCCTTTTTTCTCCCCCGGTTTCTCGCCAGTAACCAATGGTTCTTCTTCGATTTTATAATTATTTTTTGCCATAGTTTTTAAATTAATTTTTTATCTTTTAGGCTTAAATATTTATTCTTTCCGATTATAATGTGATCTAAAACCTCAATATTTATGATTTTACTAGCTTCAACAATCTGTTGAGTAATTTTTATATCATCTTCCGATGGCTCAGGATCTCCAGAGGGATGGTTATGGGCTAAGATAATAGCGACGGCACTATATTGAACAGCCGGTTGAAAAACTTCACGAGGGTGAACCAAATTTGTAGTTAGAGTACCCAAAGAAATTACTTCATCATGAATCAGTTTATTTCTGGAATTCAAATATAAACCGCGAAATTGCTCTTTTCTAAGATTTGCTATTTTGTCTTTGAAATAATCATAAGCGTCTTTTGAGTCGCGGATGTAAATTTCTTCTTCATTTTTTTTGAAAAATCTTCTACCTAGTTCAAAACAAGCAACAATCTGGCACGCTTTAACTTTAGTAATTTCTAACTCTTTTATTAATTTTTCAACATTCTTCTCATCAATAGCCGCTCTTGATCCATATTCTTTTAAAATTCGGCTTGATAGTTCTAAAACATCTTCATAATAATTTTTCTTCCAAAGGCCAGTATTTAAAACAATTGCTAAAAGTTCGGCATCTGTAAGAACATCGGGGCCACCTTGTATTAATTTCTCTCTCGGCCTTTTTTCTATCGGTATAGTTTTTATTTTATATTTACTTTTTGCCATAGTTTCATTATACCTTAAGTTTTATTATACTTCTTTTAAATTTTGCGGGCCTTTTTGAGTTAATTTTTCTCTCGGTCTTTCAATTTTTGGTACATCCTGCATCTTCATAAATATTTTTTGATTTCTTGCGTTAGATTTTTTTTAAAATCTTTTAAAATCATTTGATGACTCCGAGGGAGAAAATCTCTCAGTTCTTTTTTAAAGTCGGTTTTTGAATTTTTTAGTTTTTCCAAAATTTCCGGAAGTAGTTTTTTATGCCCAGGTTCCAACATCCGGCTATGAAGAAAAAAATAAAGGTCATACCAATCCCTGGGTTTGGCACGCGTCAAGAGAGCGGAGATTTTGCCGGTAATAATTTCCCCCAAGGGAAGGTGATAAATGTCGTAGTAAGGAATATATTCATTCTTTATTCTAGAAACCACTCCCCCGTTTTTTTGTTTTCTTGTCCTAAAAGAAATTTCTATTTTTATCTGCAACTTAAATCCGGAAAAAGAAAAGTCCATTTTAGACAAATAACCTCCGGTGGTTTTTTGGGCTTCCGATAATTCAATCTCAAATCCCCAGGCGGTCAAATTCCTCAAAGTTTGAACTAGCGCATCTTCAATTGTGGGATAAGTAATATTGTTTATTCCGGTAAAATCTAAATCTTCGGAATATCTTGGACTTTGATAAATCAAACGCAAAGCCGTACCTCCTTTAAATAATAGCCTATCTGATTCTTTGGATTTATAAAACTCGGATAAAAAACAATGCTGGGCATACTCCCGGGCAATAGTCAGAGGATTTGTTTGGTATCTAGTAGATAGTTGTTTTACTCCTTCGGGACTGATCATAAATTTTATTAACCAATTTGACTAAAGACTTTCTTTGAAATAATTTAGCATAATCGATTAATTTATTTTTTGATAATTTACCCACATCGATGCGGTCATAAATTACTTTTTGGCCCAAATCAACAAAATAAAGATAATCAACAAAAGCTTTTTCGGCTTCGGCAATCAAAACAACGTTTCCATCTATTGATTTTCTCAAATAACTGGTGAAAGCGTTTTTTTTAATTTTCCTGTAAGTATAAGAGATATTATTAATAACAAACTCACGGGTGGATTTGGTATTGACGGAAGTAATGGTGTAAACGGTGTCGGGAATTATATTATAAAACATTAAAGCATATTCTAAGGAAACATATGAGGGACCAAAAACCCTATTGGCGATTTCTAATTCTGATGGCAGATAATTCTCTAAAGAGTACAGGCCTTTTTTTAATTTTATAATAAACCCTTCTTTCACATATCTTAAAATAAATTTTCTAGCTGTTTCGTAGGAAACGTTAAAAATCCTTTGAATATCCAAAGGCGTAAATATCTTTAATTGTTTTTCGGCCAAGACTTTCTGAATCTTTAATGGATTCAGCTTCTTTTTTGATTTCGTTTTTTTTACCATATTGTAATGATTTTAAGATTGGGATAAATAAGTCCCGAAAATAAAACGTCTTTATCTTATTTTAGCATTCTAAGGAACGCTGTCAATTTTTGGAATATCTTTAATCTTCATACATTCAACCGCAAGATGGCGAAGTTCAGTGCCGCAGCAAAGCTCACCCAGACAACATAAGGAACGAAAAGAAACCCGGCAACCCTTTTTATCTTCCAGAATTTAACCATGGTAACCAAGATAAGCAGCCAGAGAGAAATTATCACCAGAAAACCCAAAGTAGGAGGACCAGATGAAGAATGCGGCAACAGCCATCAGAGTATAGAAGGTAATCCAGGCGGGCGCGAAAAGCCAGTTGGGAGGGCTAAAGAATGGCTTTTCAAGAAAGGCATACCAGGTTTGAATGCTGGCAGCCGCTAAAAACAGAACCGACGGCTCCTGCCATCTGAGCGATGATAATAGAAATAAATACGGTTAAAATTGTTTTTATCATGCCTTTATTTATAAATCCCCTGGCGAGGGCCGATACGGATCACAAGAATGGTTAATTTATTTTTATAAACTTTATAAATAATTCGATAAGAACCCACCCGTAATGAATAGCAACCCTCAAATTTTCCTTTGAGTTTCTTACCTAAATAAGGATCTCTTCTCAGTTCAAATAAAGCCGCGAAAATATGCGGCTTATGACTCTTATCAACTTTTTCTAAATCTTTTTCTGCTATCCTTGATAAAACTATGCGATACATGCTTTTTATTTATCAGCCAAAACAAATCCTTCTTTCGCCAATATTTTTTCAAGGGTTGAATAATTGCCTTTTTTGAAATCTTTCTCGGCTTTTTTTACGTCCTTTTCTAGATTGGGAAAATCGCGCATCACTTCTAAAGTTTCACGCCAAGACTCGAATTCCTCAGCCGACATCACAACGACTTTGGGTATGCCTTTCTCGGTTAAGGTGTAATAAGTCGATGGCTTTTGGACTTTTTCAGCTATTTTGAATATTTTTTTTCTTGCCTCAGAAATCGGCAAAGTGGTTTTGGTATCCATAGTTTTATTCCTTTCTTTTTTATTAATTCTCAACCTTTATGTACATTATAATGTACGCTGTATTGTTCTGTCAAGTGCGGACTTAATTTTCTACTTAAACAACTTCCTTTGGCGGAAGGTTTTGGAGGTTTCCAGGGCGATTTTTTTGCCGAGTTTGGTCAGAGAAAAAGAGGTTTTGGGGCTGCCGGTGATTAATTTTCTTTTTCTAAGAGTCCGCAGTTGGCGGTCGAGCTTCAAAGAATCCGGCCATTGAGGGTATTTTGAAAAACCAAAAATCTGAGGAAATAAAGCAAAACACTCTTTAAGCAGCCGTTCAAAATCGCACTTCTCTCTGTTGGAAGCGACAGAATGTATAGAAAATAAAATTAGGTCAGCTTTTTTCATTCTTTCTTTTCTTCTTTTTTGCCAAATCCTTCAAAGGCCCTTAAAATCTCCAAGGGCACGGCAAAAATAATGGTGTTTGATTGGTCAGAGCTTACATCGTTGATTGATTGGAGGGTTCTTAAATGCAAGGCTCCCCGAGCTTCTGACAAAGTATTGGCGGCTTTTGCCATGTTGCTGGCAGCAATCACTTCTCCTTCGGCTTTAATAATGATGGCTCTTTTTTCTCTTTCTGCTTCAGCTTGCTTGCCAATCACTCTTTTCATTTCTTCTGGCAGGGTGATGTCTTTTAACTCAACGTTGATAACTTCAATCCCCCAAGGGTCGCTAGCTTTGTCTATAATGGCTCTGATACTTTCTGAAACCCTGTCTCTGGCAGAAAGAAGCTCGTCCAGATCAACCTGGCCGACGGCATTTCTCATTGTGGTTTGAGCCAACTGCGAGATGGCGTAGAAAAAATTCTCTACCTCCAGGATTGCTTTGTCAGCCTCCCTGATTTTGTAATAGATTACAGCATTAACGCTGACTGAAATATTGTCTTTGGTAATTGCCTCCTGATTGGGCACGTCCACCGCCTTGACTCTTAAATCTACTTTTTTATAAAACTGAATAATCGGCCAGACCAATCTCCAGCCAGGATTCATCAGGCCAGAATATTTACCCAGGGTAAACCTAAGACCTCTTTCGTACTGATTAACCTGCTTAATAGAAATTAGAATAATAAATACGACTACTCCCAAAATTGTATAAATTGTGCCTGTCATATTTTTTAAATGTTAATAAATTATATTTTAGACCTTTTTGAATAAATCTACCTTAATTTTGGCACTTTTGCGGGGGTTTGTCTACGCTCTTGACAAATTGGCTGAGTGCGATATAATAGAAATCAGACGATAAGTCGAAGTAGCTTTAACGAGTCTTTAAGTGCCAAATTTCCGTAAAGCGGAAATGAAGGTAGAAAAGAGGACAAAGTCCTCTTTGATAAAAATTAAAGTAGTAGTTAGGCGTAGCGGCTTAGAGTTTCAAGGTCGCTTTTTTATTAGCAAATAAAACAGAAGTAACATTATGTACGAGTCAGACAGAGGATTCACGCCTCGAGAAACAGTCAAGGGCAATTGGAAATGCTCAGACTGCGGGGTAGAAATCACTGAGCTCCCTTTTGAACCAGCTCAAGACAGACCTATTTACTGTAAAGAGTGTTGGGCAAAAAGGAGACCCAAAAGAGATTTCGACAGATAATCCTAACTAAAAACCCGGCATTCGCCGGGTTTTTAGTTTGTTAAAACCTTGCGCTAGATTGGCCGGCAAGGTAGCCGGTGCTCCAGCAGAGCTGGAGGTTGTAGCCGCCGGTCGGGCCGTGCAAATCAATGATTTCGCCAGCTAAAAAAAGATTTCCAATCAGTTTTGATTTCATGGTTTTTGAGTCAATTTCTTTCAAAGAAACGCCGCCGGAAGTGACGATTGCCGTTTCAAAACCCAAAAGAGAGGAAACCCTCATTTCCAATCCTTTTAACAGCTTTACTAACTTTTGCCTTTCCTCCCGCGTGATTTCATTTACTTTTTTTCCGGGATTTATACCGGATAATTCAACTATGACGGGAATCATTTTTTGAGGAAGCAAATCCGATAAAGAGTTTTTAAAAATTTTGTTGCTGTATTTTGAAAAATCTGATTGAAGCCGCTTATCAAGAGTTTCAAAATCCAAAGCCGGCTTTAAATCCAAAACCAGCTTTACCCCATTAGAAATTTTAGATTGTAAGTTATGAGAAAATGCCTTGTCCCCAAAAT
>MNWE01000024.1:0-16645 GCA_001872265.1 Parcubacteria group bacterium CG1_02_39_15 | reverse complement strand
CGAGCCTCTCCCCTTTCCAGGAGCTCGCCGACTTTCCCGCTTAAATCCAAGACAATAGGGCCTGATATCCCAAAATGAGTAAAGAGCATTTCGCCAAAGCGGGAATCCTGTTTTTTGTTTTTCCAGAAAACGGCCAGTTCGATATTTTTCAAACTTAAACCCTGGGCCAATCTGGGCCAGTTTTCTTTGATTTTCAGAGGAACCAAAGCCGGACTTAATTTATTAATTTTATGCCCCAATTTACCCAGCCATTTATATCCTGCGCCGGTAGAGCCGGTTCCGGGATAAGATCTTCCGCCGGTGGCAATAATATAGTTTTTGGCAAAAATTTCCTGGCCCTTTTTTAAAATAACTTTCTCTATTTTATTTTTATCGCAAACGATTTCTTTCACTTCCGAGCCTGTCATTATTTCTACCCCTCCTTTTTTCAAATAACTGATCAAAATTTTCAGAACGTCGCAGGCGCTGTCGCTTTGGGGAAAAACTCTTTTTCCTCTTTCAACTTTGGTCTTCAACCCTTTTTTCTCAAAAAAATCAATTGTTTTTTCTACTCCAAAAATCGACAAGGGATATAAAAGAAAATCGCCTTCCCTGCCGTATTTTTTAACAAGCTCTTTGGGATTAAATTCGGCTCGGGTTAAATTGCTTCTTCCTTTCCCGGTGAGTAAAAGCTTTCTCCCCAGGCCGACCTTCTTTTCCAAAAGCGCAACTTTTGCTCCCAGCTCCCCCGCTCTTCCTCCGGCCATCATGCCCGAAGGCCCGCCGCCGATTACCGCTACATCAAAAATTGTTTTATTTTTCATCTTTAAAAATTTTTGTTTTAAGACGCTCTCTTCAATTTTTCTTTCCATTTGGCTTCTAACTCCCTGACTCGTTTTTCGCTAAAGCCGAAGTGGTGGGCAATTTCGTGCCAGACCACGATTTTAACGACCTCAGCAACTTCTTCCGGGGAGGAGGTTATTTTTTCTATCGGCTCTTTGAAAATAGTAATTTTGTCTGGCAAAATCTGGCCAAATCCCCTGCCCCACATAGTTTTGGGAACTCCTTGGTAAAGCCCCAGAAGCATTTTTCTTGGGGGCTTTTCTTCAATGACAATGGCGGCGTTATCAATGGCTTTGCGGATATGCTCTGGCAAATCCATCAAGGCCTGTTTAACTAATTTTTCAAATTCAAAAGAGGTCATTTAGCCGAACGAATTAAACACCTAAAAGATTGGCAGTGATAAAAATTTCAATGGCAGCAGCAATAGCTAAAAGCGGCAAAAGAGCTTTTAAAAAGAAATCTAAGGCAAGGGAAAGTTCTTTTTTCACTTCGCCTTGCTTTTTGAAAACTTTATTAAAAAGCGTTTTGCCGATTTTAAGGCCGACGGCGCAACCTAAAATTAAAACTGGAATTTCGATTATTCCATGGGGCAAGGTACCCAAGAAAAATACTGACCAGGAAAAAGTTTGCTTTGAAAAGAAAGCGACTATTCCTAAAACAGCGCCGTTGGAAAGCAAAGCCATAAACGGCGGGACGCCAAAAACTAACCCTAAAAGAATAATAAAAAGCAAGGTTAAGCCATTATTTAAAACAACAAAGAGAAATTGAGCAATGGGGCTCATTCCAAACACCGGCTCATAGACTTTTTTAATTCCATCCAGCATGGTTTTGACTTCTTCTGGCGAAGTTTGGGCAACAGAATAGCCGTAAAATATAGCAAAAACAAAAATTAAACAAGCTAAGAAAATATAATTGCGAAGCGGATAAAGATATTCTTTTAGATATTTAAGATAATTTTCCATTTTTGATTTTTTCTCTAATTTTTTCTACGAAAGCGTTGAAGAAATAGAGATTATGGAAGGTTAATAATTTTAAAGCAGTAATTTCTTTGGCTCGGAATAAATGGGCAATATAAGCTCGGCTATAATTCTGACAAACCGAACAAGAGCATTTTTTATCCAGGGGGGCTTTATCTTTTAGAAATCTTGTCTTGCTCAAATCTAACTCGCCTTGAGAAGTAAAAGCAACTCCTCTTCTAGCATAATGAGTGGGAACATTGCAGTCAAATAAATCAATGCCGGTTTTAATTATTTTGGGAATATCTTCCAGATAGCCGATGCCCAAAAGATGCCGGGGCTTGTCAACTGGCAATTCTTTTGTGGTCCAGTTTAGCATTTGAATCATTTTCTTTTTATCTGCGCCAAACTCACCGCCAATTCCAAAACCATCAAAAGGCAAAGCGCCAATGAATTTGGCGCTCTCTATCCTAAGATCTTTATATCTACCACCCTGAACAATCCCGAATAGGGATTGAGTTTTAGGTTTAAAGTTTAAGGTTTCAAGTGATTTGATCGCCCACTGATGAGTTCTTTCAAGAGACTTTTTAGTGTACTTATAATCAGCAATGGGCGAGGTGCATTCGTCAAAGGCAAAGATAATATCTGCTCTTAGTTTCTCTTGGATTTTAATTGATTCTTTTGGCCCCAAAAAAGTTTTTTTACCATCTAGCAAAGATCTAAACACTACTCCTCTATCTGTAATTTTTAAAAGTTTCGGTTGTTGGCCATACCCAATCTCTTCTTTCCTTCTTTCCTTAAGGATTTTCCCAACGCCAAAATCTTTGCCAAAACCCAAACTAAATACTTGAAAACCGCCAGAATCAGTCATTAAGGGCCCTCTCCAATTCATAAACTGGTGGAGGCCGCCAACTTTGGCTACAACATCTTCGCCCGGCCTCAAATGGAGATAATAAGTATTACAAATTAAAATCTGGCTTTTGGTTTCTTTAACCTCTTCGGCGGTTAAGGTTTTGACTACGGCCTGGGTGGCTACTGGCACTAAAGCCGGCGTTTCCACTAAACCATGACTGGTTTTTAATACCCCTAATCTTGCTTGGCTATTTTTCGCCTTTTTAATGACCTTAAAATTAACCATGTTTTATCTCAAATTGGCTAAATTCGGCCTTATATTCCTCCCAGATTAGGTCTAAATCCTTCACAATTGCCCCTGGAGGGCCGGATTTTGCCCAGTTAAGCATTTGCCCAATTTGGACCCTTTTCCCTTCAAAAACAGCCTCTAGGCGGCCGTCAGAGAGGTTTTTTACCCAGCCAGTAAGGCCTAATTGCCGGGCTTTTTGGTGAGTTTCAGCCCGGAAAAAGACACCCTGGACTCTACCTGAAACAAAGATATGAGCCCTAATATTTTCTGACATGCTGGCCTTAGAAAGGCAGCTGGTTAATCAAAGAAGCCGGGGTTGCGCCCGGAATCACAGAACTCGCCAAATAAATAAGGCCAATAGTTAGAAATATCAGGGCTACTGCCCAATCAAATAAACTCATAAGTGGGCACTGCTGGATTTGAACCAGCGACCTCTGCAATGTGAGTGCAGCGCTCTGCCACTGAGCTAAGTGCCCCTATATTTTATCAATTTAGCAAATTTTCAAAAAACAGGCAATAAAAAGCTGGCGGTACTAATGCCAGCTAAACAACCCTTGAAAAATCATTGGCTAGTTTGCGCAAAATTCCCAACAATTCTTCGGCTTCTGGAGGCAGATACCTACTATCTTCTTTTTTAAACTGCGTCAGAAGAGTAAGAGTCTCTTCTTTGGTAATTTCCTGAACTAAGCTCATATTCGTCATCAGCCGAGACGCTAAATCTTGAAAGGTCGGGTTTTGTGAATCGTGTGTTTGTAAAATGTGCAGCAAAACCTTGTGGGTCTCAACGGTTAATTTTATCTTTGTCGTTACTCCAACTGCCATTTCGCCCTCCTTCTTAGATGACAATGAAATCTAAATTATTTTACAGCAAATTAAATAAAAAGTAAAATATAGTAATGCAGGTTTTTGAGTTTCATTTTAATCCCCCTTCGACAGGTTCAGGGCAAGCCAAAGATTTGGTTTTTGACAGTTTTTGCTATGAACCGGAAAATATTTATGAAAAGCGAGTAGGCAGTTTGTATATGCTGGGCCTGCTTAAAAACGTTCTGCCCCAAAACGTTCGTTTTTTAGAAAGATTGGCAAAGATAATCAAAGAAAAGTATTACAGCTCAACCTTGATCAAACCGGAAAAATCTTTAAAAAACAGCTTAAAAGAGGCGAATGAATTTCTGGAAAACATCTCCAGACGAGGAGATGTGAGCTGGTTGGGAAATTTAAGTTTCGGAGCAATCGCCATTAAAAATTTTGAATTGAATTTTACCAAGGTCGGCGACCTGAAATTCTTTTTAATCAGAAAGGGGCAGGTGGTGGATATTGACCAAAGATTAAAACTGGAGGAAATTGAGCCTTACCCTCTAAAAATTTTTGGCAATATTGTTTCTGGGAAATTGGCTGAAAATGATGTTATTTTGGCCTTGACCAAAGAGGCTCTGGACACTTTCCGAAGCCAAAATCTAATTCAGGAAATCGCCAAAACCGCACCCCTTGACGAAAAAAAAATAAAAGAAATGCTAAACCGCAAACACGATGTTCTATCGAAAATATCCGGAGTTTGTCTTTTGATTTCCTTGGTCGATGAATATCATCCTCCTGCCGCCAAAGAAGTCATTTCGTCAAAGCCAAAGGAATTTTCTTTAAAAGAAATTTTTATTCCCGCTTTGAATTGCCTTTTGCGGCTCAAAAGCAAAATCAAAAAGCCGGAACTTAAAAAACCGCAAATTAAAAAACCGAAAATAAAAATTCCCAAGTTGTCTCTTCCTTCTTTTCCCTCTCTCCCCCGCATCCCTCGCTTACATATACCCAGGGCAAAGCCGCAGTTAGAAAAAAAATTGGTTTTGGTTTTTGCTCTTTTAATTTGTTTGGCTTTGGGTTCTTTGATTGCCCAAAGCGAAGAGCGGCAACGGATAGAAAAATATCGGGAAACTTTAATTGAGATTAAAGAAAAAATAGATAAGGCAGAAAGTCTTTTGATTCTAAAAGGAATAAAGACCGAAGCCGCAAGAGAGGCCAATGCTCTCTTAAAAGACGGCTGGAACGAGATTGCTCCTTTATCTAAAATCTCCTCTACCCTGCCCCAAGACTTGAGCAACGAAATCTCTGCTCTAAAAAAGATTGTCACGGAAAATCTTTATCAGTTAAATCAATTAGTAATCGTTGAGGAGCCGGAATTGTTTTTTGAATTTAATCAAAGAGGGTTTGTTCCCCAAAAAATGGTGGCTAGCCATAATGCCCTTTATTTTTTCAATACTTTCGCTGAAAATTTATTCTTATTGACCAAAGACGGCGCAGGCCAGGTTATTCAAATTAATAAAAAATTTAATGGCGCGGCGACGCTAAGCGATTCAGTAGTATTTTTTGAGAAACCCGACCAATTGACCGTTTTAAAAGACGGCCAGTTAAACTTTTCTTCCCTCCAGCTCCTTACAGATTTTAATTACGATTATTTTTCTTCTTATAAGTCCAATCTCTATATTTTTGATCGAAAGCGAGGAGAAATTATAAAATACCCTTATTGGGAAGAATTCCAGTGGAGCTCTCCTCAATTTTGGCTGGCTCCGAAAACAAAAAAAGCCATCAACGCCAAATCTATGGCGGTTGACGGCTCAATTTGGTTTCTTAATAGCGATAATTCGGTTACAAAATATTCGGGAGGATGGCCCAAAGACACCTTGACTATAGAGTTATTTCCTTCTCCAAAAAACTTTTCAAAGATAGTAACTGCAGCCACCTTGCCCTATCTTTATCTTTTGGAACCCGACCAATCCCGGATTGTGATTTTAGACAAATCCGGCCGGATTTTTAAGCAGTTTCAGAGTAAAAGCTTTGACAATCTTTTGGATTTTGCCGTCTCGGAAGACGGCAACACAATTTATTTGCTTTGCGGTTTAAAAGTCTTTACTTTAACTCTACTTTAGCGCCAGCTGCCTCAAGTTTCTTTTTAAGAACCTCTGCCTCTTCTTTCTTGGCGTTTTCTTTCACAACTTGCGGCCCGGCGGCAGCTGCGTCAACTAAATCTTTGGCCTCTTTGAGGCCTTTTTGAGTGGCATCTCTCACCACTTTGATTACCTCAATCTTTTTGTCGCCTACTCCAGTTAAAACTACGTTGAATTCGCTTTTCTCTTCCTCGCCCGCCGTAGCTGCAGCGGAGGCGGGAACCGGGACAGCGGCAACCGCTGGAGCTGCGGCCGAAACGCCGAATTTCTTTTCCAAGACCTTAACCAATTCGGCCAAATCCAAAACAGACATCTTTTCAATCTCATCCACCATCTTTTTGAATTTCTCCGGAACCCTTGCTTTCTCCTTGTTTTCTTCTGCCATAGCTTTAAGTTTTTATTTTAGTTAATAAATACATCAGACCTTTTAAATTATATTGCAAAGCATTAATAAAACCTGATATGGGCGAGGCAATGTTGCCGACCAACCTTGAAATAAGCACTTCTCGGCTGGGCAACTGAGCCAGCATAATAATATCTTCTGCTTCTTTAAATTGGTTCTCTAAAAATCCTCCTAAAATTTTTATATTAGGGTTAGTCTTGCTAAATTGATAAACCATCTTTGATGGCGATATCACGTCTTGGTAACCGAAAATCATAGCAATTTCTCCTTTTAATTTCTCTTTTTCTATTTTCAGCCCTTTTTCTTTTAAGGACAAAGATAGTAACGTTTTTTTAGCTACCTTTAGCTCGCCGAATGCTTTTTTTAATTCTTTTCTCAAGCTGGAAAGATCTTTTACCTTTAAACCGGTAAAATCAACAAAAATCAGCGCTTTTTGTTTATCAAGCTTTTCTTTCAAGTTTTCTAATATTTTCTTTTTTTGCTCTTTGGTTAAGGGCATAAAAAAATCTGCGCTTAACCGCAGACAAATATAAAAAAGCTTTATATTTTTATACCTCGAGGGGACTTATAAAGATGCCCCTTGTCTGCGGTAATATTTTATATTAACAAACTCTATTCTTCTGTCAATACCTCGACAATTGCCTCGCCAAATTCTTGGGCAGCCATAGGACCTACGGCAGTAATGAGTTTCCCATCAATCACCACCGGCTCATCTTGATAAATAGCCCCATTTTCTTCCAAAATTTTAGCAGCTGACTTATCCATTAAACTTGTCCAGACAGTGGCCCTCTTTCCCTCTAAAACTCCGGCTTTAGCTAAAATAACCGAGGAAATGCAAATTGCTGACAGCACTTTACCCTGATTAATTGTTTCTTTGGCTATTTTATAAGAGGCTTCGTTATCAAGGTTTTTAAGACAACCTGGCCCGCCAACAAAAACCACAGCATCAAAGTCAGTTGGATTGATTTCAGAAACCAATAAATCCACCTTTGCTTCGCCGCCATCAGCCCCGAGGGCGACACCCTTTTGATTGCTGGCCGTGAGCGCCTCAATCCCGGCTTTTTCTAAAACCTCCTTTGGCACGAAATATTCTTCGTCCCGAAAATCCCTGAAAGCAATAATTATTGCGGCTTTGGGCATGTTACTTTAGGTGTTCTGCTTTTTTAATATTGTGTTCTTCTAAGGTTTCGCTAAAAAAAGTTTCCCCGCTGGAAGCAGAAAGATAGTACCAGTAGGTGCTTTCTTTAGGATATAATGCAGTTAAAATGCTTTCAAGCCCAGGATTGCAAATCGGGCGCTCTGGTAATCCCCGACGTTCATAAGTTTCCATGGCTGCATCTACCTGTAAGGGCATGCCAATTTCTAATCTTTTCCATAAAACTCCCGAGGCCAATTCTTTTTCTTCTTTGGTTTCCACTTCTTTTTCAAGCAAAGAAGCCATGGTAACTATCTCGGGGGTTATTTCAAGGTCTTTGGTCTTTTTTTGAAAATTAGCTTGCATTTTTTCAACCACTTCTTTGCCGCTTACTCCTAAAGGGAATTGATAAGTGTCTGGAAATAAAAATCCTTCTAAATTTTCCCCTGGCAGCTTTAAACCTAATCTCTCTTCAATCTGCTCTACCGTAAAACCTTCTGGGATGGTCACTATAATTTTGGCGATATCTCCAGAAATAATTTTTTGAGCAATTTCGGTTACGTCCATGGCCGGACTCAATAAATATTTCCCTGCTTGCAAATTAGCTTGAGTCCCTTTTAAAAAAATGTGCAACTCAAAAAAACATTTACTTTTAATCAAACCTTCTTTTTCTAAGTTTTCAGCTATCAAAAAAAGGTTTTCCCCTTTCTCAATTAAAAATAACTGTTCCTTAGTTAAAGTTGGGTCCTTTGCCAAATAAACCCCCTGCCAAAGAAAACCGCCCACTCCGAAGACAATAATTAGAGAAATGATGAAAAACCTTTTCATTTGGAGATGAGGGGGACAAAGACAAAACCGGGATATTCGATTTCGGTAAATTCCTTCTCGTTCTTTTTCAAAAAAACCCAGATGGAAGTGTTAATTGGCGTGACAATTCTCCCGCCAATTTTTAGTTGTTCCTTCCAAGCTGAAGATAATTCTTTGGCCGTAGCTGAAACTAAAATTTTGTCGAATGGTGCTTCTTTTGGATAACCCTTTGAGCCGTCGGCGCAAACACACTGGACCACTCCTTTCTTAACAAAATTATATTTCTCTATATTTTTTCTTCCAAACTCCACCAATTCGGAGATGATGTCTATTGCTATAACTTTTCCTTCGGGACCGACGATTTCAGCCAAAAGAGCAGCGGTCCAACCGGAACCTGAACCAATATCTAAAATTTTATCGCCAGGCTGGGGCTGTAATTGTTCTATCATAAAAGCCACCACTAGAGGTTGAGAAATAGTTTGGCCATAACCAATCGGCAAGGCTTCATTCAGCTCGGCCAAATCTTCAAGGTCTTTAGGCAAAAAATCAACTCTTTTTATTTTCCGAAAAGCTTCAATAATCCTTGGGGTCTTTAGCCACCCTCCTTCGATTAAAGAATCAATTAAGCTCATAATAAAAGTAACGTTTTAATCTTGCCATGGCTTTATTAAGACGGGGGTTTTAAAATTTGCCTTAATTTGTTTCTAATTTTTAATCTCTGCCAGAAGCCGGTTCGGTCGATAAATAAGATGCCGTCTAAGTGGTCTATTTCGTGTTGCAGAATTCTGGCTGGCAGGCCGACGGCTTCAAAATTAATTTTCTCTCCTTTTTCATTTAACGCCTCAATCTCTACTCCTTTGTGTCTTTTAATTTTTAGAAAAAGGCCAGGAAAACTTAAGCAGCCTTCTTCTCTCGCCTCGGTCTCTTTAGTTTTTTTTAAGATTTTTGGGTTGATAAAAATCAACGGCTTTTCTAATTGAACCGTAATTACTCTTTTTAACTCCCCCACTTGAGGACCGGCCAGGCCAATGCCCTTCCTTTCCTCCATTGTTTCTATCATGTCCCAACCAAGTCTTTTTGTCTCTTCTGTCACTTTCTCCACCTCTTGAGACTTTTTTCTTAAAACAGGACTGGGATATTTTATTATTTCTTTATTCATAACGCCTTAAAGCTTCTACTGGTCTTAGTTTGGCTGCCTGCCTGGCCGGGAAAAACCCAGCCAAACAACCAACAACAAAAGAAAAAACTAAACCAAAAATTATTAAACCAGGAGTAATTGAGGCAGAAAAATAAAACAAAGGGTGCACCTGGCCATACATTTCAATTGATTTAGCCAAAACCGTTCCCAAAAAAGTTCCGCCAATTCCTCCCAAAAAGCCAATAATCCCGGCCTCAATTAGAAAAATAGTTAAAACTGCTGAATTTTTGGCGCCAATAGCTTTCATAATCCCTATTTCCCGGGTTCTCTCCCGAACTGAAGTAAACATAGTATTCATTATGCCAATTCCCCCGACAATAATGGCGATGCCGGCAAAAGCCACTATGGCAAACTGAATCACGGCCATGATACTACCGGCAATATCTCCCATTTTTTCCGAAGTTATTACGCTGAAATCCGCCACATCCGTTCCAACCCTTCTCTTCCTGGTTTCTAAAAGATTTTCTTTAATATCTTCCGCCACTTTGTTGACGTCGCTGCCGTCTTTGACTTTTACCATAGCCATTTGGGCTGTGCCTCTTTTCTCCCCAGTCAAATCCTGGTAAAGAGACAAGTCCAGGTAGAACGAGGAATCATCTTGTTTTGAGCCCAAAGAATTCAAAATGCCGACCACCTTAAACCTTCTTCCTTTTATTATAATCTCGCTGCCCATCTTCACCGGTTTTTCAAAAACCTCTGTCTCCACCTGGCTGCCGATTACAAGCTCCCTTTTGCCCGGAGTGGGCCATTCCCCTTCTTTCAAACTCCACCCCTGAAACTTTTCCATAATTTCTATTCCTTTTTCCCAGGATAAGCCGCTCATAAAAACCGTTTTGCCTTCGTCCCCATGTCTTGCGACCAAAGACTGGTAAGACATAGTCAGCACCGTTTCCACCCCCCGAGTCCTCTCAATAGCCTCAATATCTTCTTTTTCCAGTTTTGTTCCGCTGGTAAACATTGCCATAATGTTGGAAATATCCCCGGGCATGACAAAAATCATCTCGCCCCCAAGAGACCTCAGCTGCTGGTTGATGGTTTGCTTGATCCCTTCGGATAAAGAAAGCAACGAGATTATCAAAAATACGCCGATGACAATGCCCAAAATAGTCAGCCAACTTCTTAAAGACCGGGTTTTAATGCTTCTGACAGCAATGTGAAAATATTCTTTTATTTGCTCCATAAAACTTGGGCGGCTTCGCGGTGATTAACAATAATTTGGCCGTCTTTGATATTAACCACTTCTTCGCTGTAGCTGGCGATATTAGGGTCATGAGTAACCACCACAATTGTTTTTCCTTCTCTTTTGTGAAAATCAGTTAAAACTTCCATTATTTTTTTGCCAGTAGTTGAATCTAGGTTACCAGTTGGCTCATCGGCAATGACCACTTCAGGGTCATTAGCAAAAGCTCGGGCCAAAGCTACTCTCTGGCGCTCTCCGCCCGAAAGCTCGGCTGGCTGATGATAAATTCTTTCTTCCAAACCAACTGAAGCTAATAATTCCTTTGCTTTTTTTATTCTCTCTTCCAAAGATGCCCCTTGAAAGACCATGGGTAGGGCAACATTTTCTAAAGCGTCAAGATTGGGCAATAAATTAAACTCTTGGAAAACAAAACCAATAGTTTTTCCTCTCAATTGAGATAATTGAGTCTCCGAAAGTTGAGAAATGTCTTTCCCTTTTAAAAATACTTTCCCTTTGGTTGGAACGTCCAAGCAGCCTATCATATTTAAAAGAGTTGATTTCCCAGACCCGGAAGGACCCATTATAGTCACAAAAGCACCTGGAGTAACCTCCAGGTTTATTCCTTTTAAAGCCGTCAGTTCTACTTTCCCTAATTGATAAACTTTCCAAACGTTTTCTAATTTGATAACAAGTGTTGGCATTTAAGGCAAAATGACTTTTTCTCCTTCTTCCAGACCCGAAATGATTTCTATCAAATCATTGTTGCCCCTAAGCCCCACCTCAACCTCTTTCTCTTTAACTTTTCCTTCTTCCAACACTCCAACTATAGTTTTGTCGTCTTTTTTTTGAATCGCATCTTCCGGAACGGTTAAAACGTTTTCTTTTAAGGCGGTTTTAATGACCAAGTCAGCAGTCATTCCGGGTTTTAATCCTTCGGGCGTTTCTTCAAAAGTAATGGTTACTTCATAATAAACCACTCCTTCAACTATTTTTTGGCCAGGATTAATTGAGATTACTTTACCTTTAAAAATTCGGCTGGGAAAAGCAACCAAAGAAATATCTACCGGGTCTTCGACTTCAACCTTGACCACGTCCTCTTCGTAAATATCTGCCTCGACTTCAAAGGGAGCGACAGGTAAAAGAACAATCGCCACATCCTGAAGCATAGGCTGAACTAATTCTCCTTCTTGCTTGTTGACTTTGACCACCTGACCTTCAACTGGGCTACGGAGAGTAGCGTCTCTTATTTGATTTTCTAAAACCTGGACTTGGGCTTCGGCCTGTTCAACTTGAGCTTTATTTAATTGAATGTCTTCTTGTCGGGGATAAGCAATAATAAGAGCTAGCTCATCTTCAGCCGCGATTACCGCTCCCTCGGCAGTGGAAACTTGAGATTGAGCAGTATTAATATTAGCTTCGTTGGCAAGCTTCGTTGAGGTAATTGTTTGATAAGAGGTAGTGATATTAGTTAAGGTGGTATTAATATACCCCCTTTGAGTATCTAAAGAGCTCTTATCGGTAGACGAAACTATGCCTGAGTAAGTAGGGCTCTGGCAAGTTTCTCGAATGATTTTTAAAGCTTCGGAAATTTCAGATAGTTTTTCTTTGGTTTGAATAAGAGTGGACTCGGTGTCTCCCTTTAAGGAAGATTTGATTTGAGAGGTCGCCTCAATAATTTTTTCTTTATTTTCTTTAACTTTTAATCCTTCCTGGTCGCTACCGGTAAAGTAGGTCCTTTGAATTAAATCTGCTACGTTTTGGGCATTATAAGCTTTCAGATAAGCATCTTCTAAAGCGTTTTTGGCGTTTTCATAAGCTGCATTCAGGTTCTCCTCAGCTTGAGCTTTTATGTCTTCCAGATTTTGATTTGCGTTTTGCGAAGCTATTTTAGCATTGGATAGGGCGGTTTTCGCCTTCTGAATTTCTTCAGAAGTAGCGCCGGCTAATAATTTATCTAATTTGGCTTGGGCTAAAGCAAGGGCTGCTTTGGCCTCTTGAAGCTGGATTGCTAAGTCGTCAGTTTTAAGCTTTGCCAAGGGGTCGCCTGCTTCTACTTTTTCGCCTTCTTCAACATAAATTTTTTCAACCTTTCCCGCGCTCTTAAAACTAAGGTTTATCTCCTCGCCTTTTTTTACTTGGCCGGTTTCAGTAACCTCCTGGACAACATTTCCTCTTGTTACTTCTGAAAATTTTACAATAGGCTCGGTTTTTTTAAAGAAGCCTTGATAAATACCAAAAACCAATAAGAGAACGGCAAGGATTAATGGAAAAATTGTTCTTTTTTGCATTATTCTTCAGAATATCTCTTTTCTGCTGAAATTTCAAGTCCCTGGCAACTGTGGAAAATTGGTTTGCTTTATTGCCAGGCTGTCCTAAAGTTAACTAATCTATACGCTCGGGTATCTAAAGGTCGGAAATTAAAACTTCACACATAATAAAGAAATGCCACAATTAATCGCTTTATTCGGAACAACTCAAATTTATTGGATTTTAATCCTGATAGCTGTTGATATTGTTCTGGGAATTATTGCTGCCTTGTTGAAAAAAGATTTCCGCTTGGGGAAATTAGCTGGCTTCATGGGAAAAGGAATTTTAGCTTATGTTTTGGGCTTTGCGGTTTTGGAAGTGGTAGTTCAGGCCTTACCTTCCTTGGTAATGATAGTCCAGGCAGCTTATATTCTAATCATTTTGGCTTTGGTTGGTTCAATCTTGCAAAATCTTGGAAAGATGGGGTTAAAACTACCCGCTTTTTTATTGAAAGGATAAGTGATTTAGAATTGAAAAGCGCGGCAGCCGCGGCTGGCGCGCTTTTGCTTTAAATCAATTTTTAATCTTGCTTCTTCACCAAACGATAGTGAAGGTAAAGAAGAGATTTATCTCTTCGCCCTAACTAAAATTCTGTGCCAATCTGGATAGCAAGAAACTCCTTGAAAAATTATTCCCCCTAGAAATCCATAAGAAAACTGGGGATAGAATGGATAAAATTTTAAAGAAAGGGCAGAGATTAAAATTACACAACCAAGCAACCAATGATGCAAATGCAATCTATAGCTGCCGACATGAAAGATTACCGACCTTACCTTGCCAGGAAAGCCAGGTTCTGTTCCGGCAAAAAACTTGGTAAGGAGATAGCCCAAAAGCATACCAAGATAAACTTCTAAAGAAAAAATGGCTAAGGGCATCCCTAAAAAGAGTTTCGAGGGTCTAATCAATTTTAGTTTTAGAAAATGTATTTTTTTCATTACACGGCGGGGACGCCAGGACTCGAACCTGGAACTAGAATTTTGGAGATTCCAATGATAGCCATTTCACCACGCCCCCTTTGCCTCACTTAATTAATTATACCATGGTGTAATTAATTAAGTGGAATTAATGCGTCTTAACTATCTTTTGACCTCTTTGTGTAGCGTGTGCTTCCTGCACCATTTGCAGAATTTTTTCAATTCCAACTTCTTCTCGGCTGCTTCCTTTGATTTGCGAGTATAATAGTTAATCCTTTTGCACTCCTGGCACTGAAGTTTAATAATTGGTTTCTTTTTTACTGCCATATGTTTTTGGAGCCTGAGAGCGGGATTGAACCGCTGACCTCGTCTTTACCAAAGACGTGCTCTACCAACTGAGCTACCCAGGCATTAGGTGGGTAGGGAGGGATTCGAACCCCCGTAGCCCGAAGGCATCTGGTTTACAGCCAGACCCGATTGGCCGCTCCGGCACCTACCCCCAATTTTCTTATCTTAACAGAAATTTGTTTATTGTTCAATGAATCAGAGATTCATTTCTCACTTCAATGAAATTTTAATTCATTTCAGCTGCCAATGGTTTTAGCGCGCTTTGCTCTCCATTTTTCAATCTCTTTGTGGTTTCCAGATATTAAAACTTTGGGCACTCGCCACTTTGTTCCTTTTTTAGGTGAAAAAATCTCGGGCCTGGTGTATTGAGGGTATTCGACGAATCCTTTTTCTTTAGTAATTCTTTCTTTTAATAATTGCGGTTTCCCTAAAACTCCAGGAATTAACCTAGTCACCGTCTCTATCGCCACCATGGCTGGCAGCTCACCACCCATCAAATCATAATCGCCGATTGATAATTCTATATCAGCAATGTGCTTTGCCACCCTTTCGTCTACTCCCTCATAACGACCGCATATCATAATTATCTGATTAAGTTTAGACAATTTGTAAGCAATTTGTTGAGTGAATTTTTTTCCGCGTGGGGTAAATAAAATTATTTTTCGCTTTTCGCTTTTCGCTTTTCGCTTCAAGGTTGAAACCGCTCGAACGATGGGCTCAACTTTGAGCACCATTCCCAATCCCCCGCCAAAAGGCCTATCGTCAACGGTCCGGTGTTTGTCTTTTGTCCATTCCCTTAAATTATGGACGTTAATTTCAATCAAGCCTTTTGCCTGGGCCCTCTTTATCAGGGATTCTTTCAAATAGGAATTAAAAATTTCCGGAAAGATTGTAATGATGTCGAATTTGAGCATAAAGAAAACAGCGCTACCAAAATGATAGCACTGTTTTCCTGCTCTGTAAACGTTTAGAATCTCGTTTACAGCTTCAAATCTTCAAAAGATTCAGCTTTCCTTACTCGAGTGACTGGGCCTCTACCACCTTCTGGTTCCTCGATCTTTAAGTTCACGCGAGCGTGATTTTTAAGACCGACAATTCTAACCAAGGATCTTATAGATCTGGCAGTAGAACCGGCTTTTCCGATGATCTGACCCATGTCTTCGGGGTTTACTTTCAAAGAAAGTAATACTCCCATTTCATCAACCTTGCGGTCGATTTTGACATCTTCTGGGTGATCAACCAAGCCCTTAATAAGAAACTCAAGGAACTCCTGATCGCTAGATACTTTTGCCATAATTCTTTCAGAATTACAGATAATATTTGTTTTTTGGCGACCTTTAACTGCCTACCTCTCCTTCAATCAATCCGGAGATTCGGCAAATCTGAATAATACTAATTATATTCTTTATTTTATATTTGTCAATAGCCGAAGTACTCCCGCAGTAGCAGAGAGAGATTCTACTTTCTACTGCGAGAGTGCTTCTAGGGAGGGAAGGTAGCCAACTAAAAAGTGACTACCTTCCTCCTTGTTTGCCGCCTTATCCCAAAGGGCTTAGACTTGGGTGCCGCTTGCCTTTTGGGAGGTAGTAAGAAAAGCTTTACCGGAAGCGAACCTTTTTCTCTGGCCCGAGCTAGAGCGTTATTGGCCACTGCTATCGAAACATATTCGCCGAGTTTTATTAAGAGACTGTAATATTCCAAACTCGGGAAAACGTTCCTTGGTTTCTTCGGGTCTGGAAAATTCCTGACCAAGGTCCACAAACGGAATCTTGTCTGGGAATCTTTCCTATACTCTTCGGGGTACACCGCGCCGCTTCCGCTCGTTGATAGCTTTTCTATGATGGTGCTGTATCTCATTTTTATCACCCCCTTTTTCAATTTTTGGCGGCCACTATTTAAGGAACTGCGTTCCACTCCTCAACCTATCTACTTTCATGGTGACGAGCTGGCTACAATCTATTCAATCAGCACGAATACGTCTAATCGATATATAAAATATATTTTAATTGTAACCACTTCGCCGCTATGAAATTTTCTCAAAGAACTAATTTTTCCCCATCTTTCGCCGAGGCTTTGGCCGAGGCACGAAAAGAGATTCATCTCTTTGAGTAGCCCACAAAGCTTTATGAGCTGAAGGATAGATTGGAGGAGATTCTGGGGATTTTGATCTGAAGATCGCTATCACCATCATGAATCTCCTCCTTCGAGTGTCTTTAGCCCATCAGTTGTTGTGCAAGCCGGCCGGAAGGTCGTGATGAAGTCGAGGACTCAGATGATAACGCATCTGGAGTTCCTCGGCTTTACATCGGGGAATGGGCATCCCTGAATCATCGTACCCTCTCCTCTCGAGGACTTTAGTACAAGGTTCAGAACGTTGGCCCCGAACTCGGTCAATCAACCTAATGACACCGTTGAACATTACCGCCTCCTTTCCTTTATTTCCTTTATGGATGATTTTAGGATCTCTCAAATTCACGACGATTGTCTTGAACTCGAGAGAT
>MNWE01000025.1 GCA_001872265.1 Parcubacteria group bacterium CG1_02_39_15 | reverse complement strand
TGAATACTGGACCAACTTCGATTTGACAACATTGATAAAATTTTATCTCTTGGTAAAGAATGATAAAATTGTCGAATAGTTTGATTTTCTTCTTTAGTATAGTTTTTCCTTTCTTTTATTTCTGTTTCTAAACATCGTTTTGCTAATTTAAACTTTCTTTCGAGATATAAATTCGCGTTGTTATAAAGATAGTTTATTAATGTTTTAGCTGAATTAGATCTGTAGGCGATGTAAAAGAGATTATATTTTTTACCATAATACTTTGCCTGAGCAATTTTAGAATAAATATTAAACCTGGAAAGAAAATGGTTTCTAATAAAAGTCATAATTTTCTTTCTGCCACATATACTTAATCTTGGATATCCTCTTTTATCAAAATTAATACTTCCATCACCATCTACAATACCTCGAATAAAATCCTGTATGTATTTTTGAGGAATATTTGGAATGTTTTCTTGAGAACTTCTTCGGAGACTCTTTCTATACGAGACCTTTAACAGTTTTAAGTCATCAACAATTTTTTGACTATAGACAGAAAAATGGATATATTTTCCACTTTTTGACAAAGCTTGCTCTGCTGAAAGTTCCCGTTTTATTTTTCTCAATATGTCTATATCTTTCCTGTGAAGGCCGAATGCTAATTTGTCACTACACCCGTTGTGAGTTATCTCGGTAATATTACCATCAGCAAAAATAAAGCCGAGAATATAAGCCATATTCAAAGACCACTTTTTGAAATAATCTTCATTAACTTTTAATCTGGGTTTATCTGTCTTGCGTTTTAGTGCCAACCTTTCTCCCTGAGCTAAGATTGCTGACCACGATCTTTTTGGTAAAAGCTTCAGAAGTTTTTCTTCTGATGCTTCAGCAAAATGTTTGTGTAATACATTATTTTCTTCGGGTTGCCATAATTTTGCCGATGGTAAACCTAAACTTAATGCTTTAACTACAATTGTGGCCTTAGTTCGATTTGGAAACATCTTTGCCAATTCTCTAACTATCAATTTAGGATAAAACTTTTTTAGAAGAGAAATTTCTTTATGAGACCAATATTTATACATTTTAGTTAAAAAATTTAAGACTCAACGATGACTAATTGCATATGTGTTTCTTCCTAAATTTCTTATTTTACCTTTGATTTCTAAAATTGTAAGCAAGGAGGCCGCCCTCTGGGCTGAAAGCCCCGTTCTCTTAATAATTTCATCAACATCTAAAGCCCCTTCTTTTAAGGCGTTTAGAATTAGATTCTCTTCGGAGGTTTCTCCACTGGTCTTTTTAATGCAGAAATCAGATTTCTGCAAATTTAATTCCTTTAAGATGTCATCGGCTGATTCTGCCAATTTTGCCCCGTTTTTAATCAAATTATTACAACCCTTTGAGTTTGAAAAGTAAATTGAGCCGGGTATGGCAAAAACTAACCTTCGCTGCTTTCTTGCCCAGTCGGCAGTTATGAGGGCTCCGGATTTTTGTTTTGCCTCCACCACCAATACTCCCAGGGATAATCCAGAAATTATTCTGTTTCTTTGAGGAAAAGTAAATTGAGTGCCTCTGGTGCCTGGCGGATACTCTGAAACCAAAGCTCCCCCCGATTCTAAAATTTTCTCAGCTAATTTCAAATTTGATTGAGGATAAATACTTTCTTCATCAATCCCGGTTCCCAAAACAGCAATCGTTTTTCCTTTTCTTTCCAGGGTAGCTTGATGGGCGATTGTGTCAATTCCCGGCGCTAATCCCGAAACAATTGTCAGTCCGGCTTCAGCTAAATCGCCAGCAATCTCCAGGGCGATTTGCTTGCCGTAATCTGAACACCGTCTTGCTCCGACGATAGCAAAACATTTTTCTTCCGCCTTTAGTTCCCCCTTTGAATAAAGAACTTCCGGCGCGTCTTTAATTTCTCTTAAAGACCTGGGATAATTTTCGTCCTGTGTAGTTATTTCTTTGATCCCTTGCACGTTTTTTAAATCTAACACTTAAACTTTATTTTCTCAATGGCCTCTGAAAGCATTTGGCAATATAAGTTTAAACCGACTTGGTTTATATTGCCGGATTGTTCTTTGCCTAAAATATTTCCGGCGCCACGGATTTCTAAATCTTTTAAGGCAATTTTATAACCCGAACCCAACTCTTCAGCTTCTTTCAAAGCGTTTAATCTCATTTCGGCCCTTTCAGCCAAATGAGACCCATACAAAAAGTAAGCGAAGGCCTGAATGTGACTTCTACCGACCCTTCCTCTTATTTGGTATGCCTCAGCTAAACCAAGTTTAGTGGCATCATCAACAATTAATGTATTGACGTTAGGGAAATCCAAGCCGTTTTCAATAATAGTAGTAGCCACTAAAACATCAATTTCTCTGTTTTGGAAATCCTCCATTATTTTTACCAATGCTTTTTCTTTCATTCTTCCGTGAGCTATGCCAATTTCGGCTTTAGGAATTAATTTTTCCAAAAAACTTTTAACAGTCTCAATAGTTTCCACGCGGTTGTGCAAATAATAAACTTGCCCCTTTCTTTTTAATTCTTCTTTAATGGCTTTGGCAATAACTTTTTCTGACCAAGGTAAAATATGAGTTTTAACCGCTACTCTGCCAATCGGTGGGGTTTGAATAATGCTTACGTCTTTAAGAGAAGATAAGGCTAAATAGAGGGTGCGGGGAATGGGGGTAGCCGAAAGAGCCAAAACATCAAGAGAAACCCTCGCTTTTTTTAATTTTTCTTTTTGCCTAACTCCAAATCTTTGTTCATCATCGACAATTAACAACCCCAGATTTTTAAACTCAATATCGGAAGACAAAATTCTATGGGTGCCGATAACGAAATCAATGCCGCCAGTTTTCAAAGCTTCAACTGTTTCTTTTTGCTCTTTTTTTGTTCGCAGACGAGATAAAAGGGAAATTTTAATCGGCAAATCCTCCAGTCTTTTCTTAAAATTCTGAAAATGCTGATTTGACAAAATGGTAGTGGGGCAAATCATTGCCGCCTGGTAGCCAGATTGTATTGCCTTTACCGCCGCCCTTAAAGCCACTTCGGTTTTTCCAAAACCAACATCTCCGCAGACGATTCTATCCATCGGCCTTTCTTTTTCTAAATCTTTTTTTACTTCTTCAATGGCTTCAATCTGGTCGGGTGTTTCTTCATAAGCAAAGCCATTAGCAATTTTAAAATCTATTTCAGTGATCGCTGTTGAATATGGAGGACGGGTGGCAGTTTCCCTTTTGGCGTAAATTTCCAAAAGCTCTTTGGCTAATTTTTCTGTATCAG
>MNWE01000032.1 GCA_001872265.1 Parcubacteria group bacterium CG1_02_39_15 | reverse complement strand
AAATCTTTTTGGAGTCCAGGAGCCGGTGGTGCAGGTCCAAGAAGCAGCTGGCCACTATAGGTTGATTATTGAATTGGCCGGGATAAAAGATCCGGCCCAAGCAATTGAAATGATTGGTCAGACTCCTTACTTGGAATTCAAAGAACAAAAAGAAAATTACCAGGAAATTTTGGAACAAAATAGCAAAGCATTTGAAACTGGAGAAGGAAGCCTTGAAGAGCCTTTTCAAAGTACTCCTTTAACCGGGAAATATTTAACGAAAGCCGAGCTGGGTTTTGACCAAACCACTTATAAATCCTTGGTTTCATTGCAATTTAATGACGAGGGGGCAAAAATTTTTGAAGAGCTGACCTCAAAAAACGTCGGAAAGTTATTGGCAATTTATATTGATGGCTTGCCAATTTCTGCTCCAGTAGTGCAAGAGGCAATTTCCGGAGGAAAGGCTCAGATCACTGGCACCTTTACTATAGAAGAAGCAAAATCCTTAGCTAGCAATTTGAATGCCGGCGCTTTGCCTGTCCCCATTACTTTAATTTCTCAGCAATCGGTTGGACCAACTTTGGGCAGCATTTCTTTAAAAGAATCGTTAGAGGCAGGAGCAATTGGGTTTTTAGCTGTAATTTTGTTTATGATTCTTTTTTATCGATTCCCCGGGATTCTTTCGGCTTTAGCTTTAGGAATTTATGCTCTTTTAGTTTTAACTATTTTTAAATTAATTCCGGTTACTTTAACCTTGGCTGGCATCGGCGGTTTTATTTTATCTGTTGGTATGGCTATTGATGCTAATGTTTTGATTTTCTCTCGAATGAGGGAAGAGCTAAGGAGCGAAAAGAGCTTTGGCCAAGCGATAGAAGAGGGGTTTAATCGGGCCTGGCCAGCGATTAGAGATGGAAACCTGACCACTCTTTTGGTAGCCGCAATTTTATTTAGCTTTGGCTCAAGCTTTATTAAAGGTTTTGCAGTTACCCTAAGTTTGGGAGTTTTGATTTCCATGCTTTCAGCGATTATTATTACCAAAAGTTTTCTTCGGTGTTTTATTAATACAAAATTAGAGAGAGTTAAATGGTTATGGCGGTAATAAAATTTTTAACAGCTGAGTCGGTTACCATTGGCCACGTTGATAAAATGGCCGACCAAATTGCCGATGCGGTTCTAGACGCCGTTTTAAAAGATGACAAAACAGCCCGGGTGGCGTGCGAAGTAATGATTGGCAACGGCTATGTGATAGTCGGCGGAGAAATTACCACTCGGACTTGGGTTGATATTAATAATTTGGTCAGGCTAGTGATTAAAGATATTGGTTATGATAAGCCCGAATATGGATTTGATTACCGGACAATGGCTGTGTTTAATACTATTCATGAACAATCTCCAGATATTGCTCGGGGAGTCAGAAAAACAGCTGATAAGAGACAGGGCGCAGGCGACCAGGGGATTAGCATTGGTTTTGCCTGTAAGGAAACTCCGGAATTGATGCCCTTACCAATTCTTTTATCTCACAGATTGGCAAAAAGGTTAACTGAAGTTAGAAAAAAGAAAATTTTGCCTTACTTGAGACCAGATGGAAAAAGCCAGGTTACAGTAGAGTATCAGGAGGACAAACCCAAAAGATTGGATTCGGTAGTCATGGCTGCCCAGCATAGCCCGAGCGTCTCTTTAAAAAAGATACGAGAAGACGTTTTAAAACAGGTAATTAAGCCCGTTTGCCGTAATTTTTTAGACAAACAAACCGAAATATATATAAATAACACTGGAAGATTTGTTATCGGCGGGCCGGTTTCTGACACCGGAGCCACCGGCAGAAAAAATGTTGTTGACGCTTACGGTCCTCAAGTTCCCATTGGCGGAGGCTCATTTTGTATTCATGGAGATTCTTTAGTAAATACTGAAAAGGGGCTTTTAAAAATAAAAAATATGGAAAAGGAGATGAAAAATAAAATTTTTGTCAAAACAGATATTCATCCCCATAAAGCTAAAATTTGGTATGATAATGGTTTTAAGAAAACAATAAAAGTAAAAACCCAAGCTGGATATGAAATAGAGGGGACCGAAAATCAGAAAATTAGAATAATTGATGAAAACGGAAATTATGCTTGGAGAAATTTAGAAGAATTAAAGAAAGGCGATTTTGTTGCTATCCAATGTAAAAACAAATTATTTGGTAAAAAAGTAGATGTGAGTAATTTTAAGTACATCTATCGAAAAGGGACAAGAGAAGGAAGAATAAATAAATTTGTTTATCCAAATAAATTAACGGAAGATTATGCTTATTTACTAGGACTATTGATTGGCGACGGAAATTGTATGGATAGGGGAGGGATTTGGATTTGTGTTTGCGAAGGAAATCAAAAAAAGAATGTTCAAAATTTGTATAAGAGATTATTCAACAGAGAAGGTAAAATTTATGGCCACTGGGCCTTTATGGGGGGAGTTGAAATGAGGGCATACTTAGAACATTTAGGATTAGGCTATAAAAGAAGCTGGGAAAAAGAAGTTCCCTGGAGTATTTTCCAAGCACCTAAGGAGACTATGGCCGCTTTTCTACGTGGCCTTTTCGATACTGACGGAAGTATAAGAATAGGTGGAAGATATGTTAATTCTTTAGATATAAGACTATACTCCACTTCATTGAGGCTAATAAAACAGGTTCAGCAGCTTTTATTAAATTTTGGAATTTTTTCTACTATAGGAAAAATTAATAATGTAGATAAAAAGTTTTATATAATGGGAAAAGAAAAAACCACAAGAAGAATAGAACACACTTTACACATTAAAGGAAGTAAATCATGTAAAATTTTTAAAAAAGAAATAGGTTTCGGGCTTAAAAGAAAGCAAAAAATTTTAAGCTCAATAAAATTAAATAGGAAAAGAGATTATTTTGCACTTCCGCATCAAAAAGAAAGAATAAAAAGAATCATTCAAAAACTCACTCCTCAAGAACGGCACTTTCAAGATCCTTGTAAAGTTGCTAGATTTACCCGGGCCTCACAAGGTAAAGCCACTAAAGAGCTTACTTATAGTAAACTAGGGGAGTTTTTAAGAGCCTATAAAAATAAATTTAAAAATAATAAAGATTTTCAATACCTTCAATATTTAGAAAAGATGGGCCATTTTTATAATAGAGTAGAAGCGATTAATTGTTCATTTACTCGTGTGTACGACCTTTTTGTTCCTCAATGTCATACATTTATAGCAAATGGATTTGTTTGCCATAATTCAGGGAAAGACCTGACCAAAGTTGACAGGTCAGCAGCTTATATGGCTCGCTATGTCGCCAAAAACATTGTTGCCTCGGGTCTCGCTGAAAAATGCCAGACGGAATTGTCCTATGTGATTGGCGGAGTCAAACCCCTTTCAATAGACGTAAATACTTTTGGCACCGGAAAAGTAGCCGACGATAAGTTGGCAAAAGCCGCTTTCAAAATTTTTGATTTATCGCCGGGCGGAATAATCAAACAGCTTGATCTTTTGCGACCCATCTATCAAAAGACCGCTTGTTTTGGCCACTTTGGCCAAAAAGACCCGGATTTTACCTGGGAAAAAACTGATAAAGTTAAAGAAATCTTAAAATATGTCCATTAATTTTCTTAAATATTCTAAAATTTATTTTATTTTTTCAGCAATTGTGGTTGCAGCCAGCATTGCCAGCTTGATTATTTTTGGTTTAAAGCCGGGCATTGATTTTACCGGCGGAAGCATTTTAGAAATAGACTACAAAACCGAACGTCCCTCAAATCAAACAGTCAAAGACGCCTTATCTGAATTTAATTTAGGAGATTTTTTCGTTCAACCGGCCGATGAAAAGGGAGTAATTTTGAGAATGGGTAGTATTAATGAAGAAGCCCACCAAAAGATTATAGAAAAATTAAAGGAAACTGGAGATTTTGAGGAAGCGAGATTTGAATCAATCGGTCCGACAATCGGGCGGGAGCTGCGAGAAAAGACTAAAGTTGTGATAGCGTTGGCGCTTCTGGTTATCGTTTTATATATTGCTATAGCCTTCAGGAAGGTTTCCAGGCCCGTGACCTCTTGGCAATACGGCATTGCTTCTCTTTTTTCGCTTTTTCACGATATCCTGATACCTTTAGGGATTTTTTCTCTCTTGGGAAAGTTTTATCAAATCCAAATCACCATCCCCGTTATCTGCGCTCTTCTAGCGGTTATCGGCTATGCCATTAATAATGTGGTTGTGGTTTATGACAGAATAAGAGAAAATCTTTTGAGAGGACACAGATTAACCTTCGAAGAGACAGTAAATGCTTCTTTAAACCAAACTCTTACCCGACAGCTTAATACTTCTTTAACCACCCTCTTTCCTTTATTGGCAATTTTCTTTTTGGGCGGGGAAACTTTAAGATACTTCGCTTTAACTTTAATTTTAGGAATAGCTGCCGGTACTTATTCTTCAATATTCTTAGCTAGCCCCCTTTTGGTCAGTTGGTTGAAATGGCGTCAGAAATCCTCGGCTTAAAATTGACAAGGCTATTAAAATATGCTTAAATAATCAAATACTAAGATGAAATTGGATTACTTTCAAATTTGCCAAAGTCTCTTGAAAGATTTACCCCAGCGGCAGAGAGAAATTCTTACAAGACGCTTTGGTTTAAAGGACGGGCGGAGGGAAACTTTAGAATTTATCGGTGATGACTATGGCATTACCAGGGAGAGAGTCCGCCAAATTGAGAAAGAAGGTCTTTTTGAGGTGAAGCCCAAAGCTAAGCAATATCAACAAGTCTTTCAGCATTTTAAAAGCACAATCAATCGCGCCGGCGGATTAAAAGAAGAAGAAGCTTTATTAGAGGAGTTAGGGGGCGAGAATCAGAAATCTCAAGTTTATTTTTTATTAAATTTAAGAGATGATTTTGAGAAAATTGGAGAAACAGAAGAATTACACCCTATTTGGACTATAGACAAAAAATTTTTAACTTTAGCCCAAAAAACTATTAACTCTTTTTATAATAAACTTAAAAAGGCTCAAAGGCCTTTATCTCCCAAAACTTTCAACTCTTCTTTACCTCAAATTGCTCTAAACTCATATCTGGAAGTTTCCAAAAAAATTCAGAAAAACCCTGAAGGGTTATTTGGTTTGGCAGAGTGGCCGGAAATCAACCCAAGGGGGGTAAAAGACAAGGCTTATTTAGCCTTTAAAAAAGAGAATCGGCCCCTTCATTTTACTGAGGTAGCTGGACTAATTCCTAATGGTTTAGTCCAGACTGTTCATAATGAGTTAATCAAAGATCCAAGATTTGTCTTGGTTGGCAGGGGCACTTATGCTTTAAAAGAATGGGGATATCAATCTGGCTCAGTGAAAGATGTAATTTTTAGCGTTCTCCAGGAAGAAAAAAAACCTTTGGCCAAAGAAAAGCTCTTAGGTAAAGTTCTTAAACAGAGAATGGTTAAAAAAAATACTATTTTGCTGAACCTGAGCAACAAAAAATATTTCTTAAAAGATTCTCAAGGAAAATATACAATAAAAGAGATTTGACATGCTGCCAGAAGCTTCTTTTTCTCTTCTTTGGAATAATGTTTGGCAAGTAATCAAGAACTGGTGGTGGTTGCCTGCGCCTTTTATTTTATGGAAGCCTGCCCAGTATCTTTGGCTTTGGTCGCGAATAGAAGGGTTCTTAAAAAGACAAAGAATGATTTTACTGGAAATTAAGATACCTAAAGAGAGTTTAAAGCCAATCAGGGCAATGGAAGACGTTATGGCCGGTCTCTGGCAAGCTTTTTGGGATCCCCCCAATTTTTGGGAGAAATGGTGGGAAGGCAAAGTGAGCTTGGGTTTTCAATTAGAAACTGTTTCTGTTGGTGGAGAAATTCATTTTTATATTAGATGTCCTGATTATAGAAAGGATATAGTTGAGTCCAGTATTTATTCTCAATATCCGGAAGCCGAAATTACTTTAGCCGAGGATTACACCAGAAATGTTCCCCAGGACATTCCCAATAAAGACTGGGACATGTGGGCTGCTGACTATCGTTTGTTGAAAGCCAACCCTTATCCGATTAAGACCTATCCTGAGTTTGAAAAAGAGACTGAAAAAGAAGAAGAAAAAAGAATTGACCCCATGGCCACTCTTTTGGAGGTGATGGGAAAAATAAAACCAGGAGAACAACTCTGGGTTCAGTTTCAAGTTAGCCCGATGGCTGAAGATGCCGCCCAGCCATTTTTTGACGAAGGGGCAGCCTTAAAAGACAAGCTGGCTAAAAGGGTAGAAGCGCCTAAGTCAAAACCAGTAATTCAAGAGGTAGCCGAAATTTTGATAAGGGGACCGAAAGAGGAAGAGAAAAAAGGTCCAGAGTTGGAGTTAATTGCCCCGGAATTAAGATTAACCCCGGGAGAGAAAGAAATAGTCATGGGCGTAGAAAAAAAGATTAGCAAGCCTCCTTTTAAGTGTGAAATACGATTTATTTTCTTGGGAAGAAAAGAAGTTTGGTTTAAGGCTAATTTAAGATTAATTTTTGCTTATTTCGGAAGCTATATCACTCACAATATGAATGGTTTAGTGCCTCTAGGAAAAACAATTACTAAAGTGGTTAGCCGTCCACCCATCTCGCTTTTAGATGCGCGAAGGCTTTATTTAAGAAAACGAAAAATATTTAGATTATACCGAGAGAGATTTCGTCCCATGTGGCCGAGAGAAGGGGAGAGAAAAACTGGGAGTTTCGTTTTAAATACCGAAGAATTAGCTTCTCTTTATCATTTTCCAAGCCATGCGGTGGCTCCAGCTCTTGGTGTTCTTCGGGTTGAAGCTAAAAAAGCCGGAGCGCCGCCCGAATTGCCTCACGAATAAAGTCATAAAATTTTATGGAGGGGAATGAAATAACTTATTTTGGCGTAACCACTTTCCGAAATCAGAAAAAGCGATTTGGAATTAAAATCGACGATAGACGTCGGCATGTTTACGTTGTTGGGAAAACTGGCATGGGTAAAACTGAAATGTTGGTTAATATGGCTATTCAGGACATTCAAGCCGGCCGAGGAGTTGGTTTTGTTGATCCTCATGGCGAGGCAGCTGAAAGATTATTGGATTTTGTTCCTTCAGGTAGAGTTAATGACGTCATTTATTTTAACCCGGCAGATTTAGGATACCCCATTGCTTTTAACGTAATGGAAAAAGTAGATGTGGAGCATCGTCATCTGGTAGCTTCCGGCCTGATGGGAGTTTTCCAGAAAATCTGGCCGGATGTCTGGTCAGCCAGAATGGAGTATATTTTAAATAATTGCATTTTGGCGCTTTTGGAGTATCCGGGCTCCACCCTTTTGGGAGTAAATAGAATGTTAGCCGACCCCGATTATCGAAAAAAAGTGGTAGATGGGGTGACGGACCCCGTAGTTAAATCTTTCTGGCTTCAGGAATTTGCTAGATACACTCAAAGATATGAAGTAGAGGCAACAGCGGCAATTCAAAATAAGGTTGGCCAATTTATTTCTAATCCCTTAATCAGAAATATCATTGGCCAGGTCAAGTCGAAAATTGACATGAGAAGGCTAATGGATGAAGGGAAAATTTTAATAGCCAATATTTCAAAAGGCAGAATCGGTGAGGATAATTCCAGGTTATTGGGAGCCCTGGTGGTAACTAAGCTGCAGCTATCCGCCATGTCTCGGGTGGACACACCGGAAGAAAAAAGGAGGGATTTTTATTTGTATGTTGATGAGTTTCAAAATTTTGCTACCGAGGCTTTTTGTAATATCTTATCTGAAGCTAGAAAATACAGATTATCTTTAATTTTGGGGAACCAATATTTAGCCCAATTAGACGAAATGACAGCCGGCGGTAGGAGTACCATGGTACGGGATGCTGTTTTTGGCAACGTGGGGACTATTGTTTCTTTTAGGATAGGCGCTGAGGACGCCGAGTATATGGAAAAGGAATTCGTTCCCGAGTTTTTGGCCTCCGATTTTGTTAATTTAGGGAAATACAATATTTATTTGAAACTAATGATTGATGGATTAGCCGGTCGTCCTTTTTCAGCTGAAACCCTGTCTCCGGCACCCAAACCGGCAGAATCTTATGGAGAAAAAATTATTAAAGTTTCCCGAGAAAGATACAGCACTTCTAGAGACATTATCGAAGAAAAAATTGCTAAATGGACAGGAATAGTAAAGCTGCCTGAAACTTCCCAAGCTGCTCCCCAGGTATTGTATGATGCCCAATGTGCTCGCTGTGGCAAATGGACTAAAGTGATTTTTCCGCCAGATGGCTCGCGTCCAATTTATTGTAAATCCTGTCTAAAGCAAATAGAAAAAGAAAGAGCAGAGGCCCGGGGAGAAGAAAAAAAAGAAGTAGTTCCCACCGTTTCTTTAGAAGAAGCAGCTCAAAAAGAACCTACTTCTTTTTCTCCTACAAAAAAAGTTCAGAATGAAAAGGGTAAGCCCGAACGAAAAGAAGTGGACATCGGCGGGCTGAAAAAAGCCTTAGAAGAAGCGTTAAAAAAACCACTAGAAGGCAAAGATGAAAACCCTCAATGATTTTAATTTCAAAAACAAACGAGTTTTGGTTAGGTGCGATTTTAATGTCCCCCTTTCTGAAAAAGGGGACATTTTAGATGATTTTCGGATTAAAAAAACCATTCCCACCATTGAATATTTATTGAAAAAAGGAGCCAAAGTAATTTTAATGAGCCATTTAGGGCGACCAGAAGGAAAAGTGATAGAGAGTTTAAGATTGACCCCAGTCCAAAATAAGTTAATGGAATATTTGGATGTTTCAATAGCTAAAGCTCCGAATTGTATTGGTCCAGAAATTGAAAAATGGACAGAGGAAATGCAGCCTGGCGGGATACTCTTATTAGAGAATGTCCAATTTAATCCTGGGGAAAAAGAAAACAATCAAGATTTTGCTAGGACTTTGGCAAGCTATGCCGATATTTTTATAATGGAGGCCTTTGGCCAGGCTCATCGAAATTACGCCTCAATCGTTAGCGCCCCCAAATATTTACCTTCAGGAGCGGGATTTTTATTAGAAAAAGAAATTCAAGTTTTAACAAGACTAAGAGAGCATCCGGAAAAACCGCTAATAGCTATTGTTGGTGGGGCAAAAGTTGAGACTAAGGTTAAACTAATTGATAAGATCTCTGAGTTGGGAGAGCGGGTATTAATTGGTGGTTTAATACAAAAAGAAATAGAAGAGAAAAAAATAAAATTAAAAAACCCTCAAAAGATTATTACTCCCATTGATGATGTTGAGACTTTTGATATCGGCCCCAAAACCATTAATCTTTTCAAAGAGAAAATAAAACTGGCAAAAACAATTTTTTGGAATGGCCCCTTGGGGAAAACAGAAGAAAAGGAATTTTCAAAAGGAACAGAAGCTGTAGCCAGAGCCATCGTTGAATCGGGCAGTTTTTCAGTAGTTGGAGGAGGGGAAACGGTAGAGTTTATCAACAAAATTGGATTGGTTGATAAATTTAGTCACGTCTCCACGGGCGGCGGAGCAATGTTAGATTTCATTGCTGATGGAAAATTAGTAGGCCTTGAAGCTCTATGCCAGAAATAAAGAATCTAAAGAAGGTAGCCAGCCGAATTTTAAAAGCAATAAAAAACAAAGAGAGAATTGTTCTCTATGGCGACGCCGACTTAGATGGAGTAACGGCAGTTATTCTTGTCAAAGAATCAATAAAAAATTTAAGCGGAGAGGTTGCAGCTATTTATTTTCCTGATCGAGAAGCTGAAGGTTACGGAATATCGGAAACTGGTTTAAATTATCTAAAAACCTTTTCTCCGGCCCTACTTATTGCTTTAGATTGCGGCATCGGCAACTTTAAAGAGGCAAAAATAGCTAAAAGTTTAGGTTTTGAAGTAATAATCATTGACCACCACCAAGTTTTAGATGAGCTGCCAAAAGCCTCAATTATTGTTGACCCGAAACAAAAAGGAGATAAATACGCTTTTAAGGAGCTGGCCGCAGCTGGTATCGCCTTTAAATTAGCTCTACTCCTTTTAAAGAATAAATTAACAAGAAGTCTGAAGCAGAGCCTTCTTGAGTTGGCGGCCCTAGCCACCGTTGCCGACATGATGCCTCGGGAAGAAGAAAACAAAGAAATAATTGAACAAGGCTTAGTATCTTTAGAAGATTCTTGGCGGCCAGGGTTAAAGGCTTTTTTTGAATCAGAGCCGATTAAAAACATTGACGGCCTAAATTATAAAATTTCCAAAATTATTTCCGTCTTGAACATCAGAGATGTTGAAAACCGCTTGCCCGCTTCCTTCCGATTACTTACCACTCCATTTTTAGAGGAAGCGCAGGCAATTATTAAAAAGCTTTTAGAAAAAAGCGAAGTCAGAAGAGAAAGAATAAAGCTAATCGTCCAAGAGGTCGATCAGAGGCTTGCTAAAAAAGCGGAGTCCATTATTTTTGAAGGCGACTCCACCTGGGAATTTTCCTTAATTAGCCCAGTAGCTTCAATAATTTGTCAAAAATACCAAAGGCCGGTTTTTATTTTCAAAGTTTTAGAAAAAGAATCTCAAGGAACAGTCAGGGTGCCCAAGGGGATAGATAGCGTGGCCTTGATGAAAAAATGTTCAAAATACCCTTTGACCTATGGTGGACACGCTTTAGCCTCCGGTTTTAGAATAAAAAACGAAAATTTAGAGAAATTTAAAGGGTGCCTAATGAAAAACAGTCGATGAAGAAAATTATTATTTACACTGACGGGGGTTCTCGAGGAAATCCAGGTCCGGCTGCCATCGGAGTAGTTTTTTATAACGAGAAAGGTCAAATAATAAAGGAATATTCCGAGTATCTGGGCGAAAACCTTACCAACAATGAAGCTGAATATCAAGCAGTGATTTTTGCCTTGAAAAAATTTAAAGCCTTCTTTGGTAAAAAGATAGCAAAAACTTCGGAAATAGAAATAAAGTCGGATTCCGAACTTTTGATAAATCAATTACAAGGTTTGTATAAAATTTTAGAGCCTAGAATCCAGTCCTTATTTATTGCGGTTTGGAATTTAAAAACTGATTTTAAAAAAGTTAAATTTACTCTTATCTCCCGAGGAAAGAATAAAGAAGCCGATAGGCTGGTTAATGAAGTCCTTGACTACAACCCACCCGCCACCCTTAATATATAACCTAAAACTTTTTAATCTTGGTTAAAAGACGTAAAATATTGCGATCGCAATATTTTACGTTAATAGGCTTGACAATTTTTATTTTGTTTCTTAGAATAAAAATGCCCAAGTAGACAAGGCAATCGCCCCCGCAAAATTCATTTCATTCATCGCGGGGGAGGAAAGTCCGAACTCTCACTCCTGATTTTCAGGGTTAAAAGGGTAGCGGGTAACGCCCGTCGGCGGTGACGCTAGAGGTGCGAACAGTGACGATTCTCCGTCATAAGACGGAGGGTGAAACGGCTAAATCCTTACCCGAGAGCAAGAGCAAACCGGGAGTCCTGAGGTTTATCTTAGAGCTTTCGTGAAAAGTAGCTCGCTTAGATAGATGATTGCCCAAAACAGAATTCGGCTTATTGTCTGCTTGGGCTTTTGTTTTGGAGTCGATGAACATTCGTTCATCTTCACGCTTCGCTGATGCTTGCGTAAATAAAGAACCGGAGCTTAGGCTCCGGCAAGAGTTAGTTTTAATTGAGCTGTTCTGAAATAGAGTCCATTAGTAACCTGGCTTTCCGTGTCTTTCCCTCGGCTTAGATAGACGGCCCTTTCATCTTCGTCCATCCATTCTGGCATATCTCCTACTCTGGGCAAGGGATGCATTGCTAAAGCGCTGGACTTCATTCGAGCCTGAAGCTTTTTAGTCATTCCAAAACGCTGATTGTACCTTCGTCTTACCCAGGGTCGGAGGAAAGGAAAGATCTTCAAAATTTTACCAAGGACCTTTTTCCTTTCTAGCTGTAGTCTGGTAAATATCCAGACGTCCGGCTCCTCGGCATACTCCAAGATATCGGTAGTTTTGATGTAAGGAATTCTTTTCTTTTCAGCTTCGGCTAAAATATCATCGGGGAGATCGTTTCCCTTCTCAGAGACTAAGATGAATTTTTTTACTCCCCACTTAATCAGAACTTTAGCATCGGAATGAAAGACTCGGCTATCGCTTAGTTCACCGGCCAAAGCAACAACTAATTCGCCTTTCTTTAGTGCCTCTTTCTTGTTTCTCCAGATGGTGTAGATGTCAAGACCCATTTGGGTAGGGTGTTCTCCTTTGCCGTCGCCGGCGTTAAACAGATGAACCCAGGGAGCGTATCTGTCAAGGATATCCGCCGCCATTTGGGCAGAGCCGGCTTCACTGTGTCGCATTACAATAGCATCAGCTTTAAGGTCAGCACAGGTTCTAATCGTATCTTCCAGGGTTTCTCCTTTCGTCACTGAGGAAAATTTACCAGCGTTGAGGACAGGAACCGGTGTTCCTCCTAGTTTCACCACAGCGTTAAAAGAGCTGATAAATGTTCTAGTGCTGGCCTCCCAAAAGAGCAGAGGAATGATTTTCCCCTGGAGCGGTTTTTCTAATAGAACAGAATTAATCGCATCAGCTTTTCTTATCCTTTCTGCCTCTTCGAAAATGATTTCCAAGATTTCTGGGTTAAACTGATCAGCTGAAAGAACATGATGGGGCATTTTCATATTTCACCTCCACTTTTTGAAGAAATTTTACTTCTCTCCTTTTTCTTATGTAAAAGGGCTAACTATGTTCTTAGCCCTCCCTAAGAAAGATAATAACTAAAATCTTGACGTTTGTAAATAAAGGAAAAAAACAGTAGAATGAAAAAATTAAGATGTTTAATCGCGTTTTCAATTCTCAAGCCAAGACTATTGGAGCTGCAGCGGGAATCTTAGCAATCTCGGCTTTCATCAGCCGGATTTTAGGATTAATCAGGGAAGGATTATTAGCTAGCGCTTTTGGCGCCGGTCCCGAATTGGACAGTTATTTTGCCGCTTTTAGGATTCCTGATTTGGTTTACAATATTTTAATCGCTGGGGGTATTGTGGTTGCCTTTTTGCCTTTATTCTCTGAATATTTTGCCAAAGACGAAAAAGAAGCCTGGCGATTCACTAATAATGCTTTAAACGTTTTTTTATCCCTGCTTATTCTTCTTTGCCTAGCCCTTTTTGCTTTTACCACGCCTTTGGTCAAGCTGATTACTCCTGGCTTTAATCCTCAACAGATTGATTTAACTGTTCTTTTGACCAGGTTGATGTTTTTAAGCCCTATTCTTTTTGGTTTATCATCTATTTTTTCCGGCGTTTTGCAGTATTTTAACCGCTTTCTGGTTTATAGTTTTTGTCCAATTCTATACAACTTGGGCATCATATTCGGTATCATTTTTTTCGTCCCTCAATTTGGAGTTTTGGGGGTGGCTTTGGGGGTAATTTTGGGCGCAGTTTTATATCTTTTAATTCAAATTCTGCCGGCTATAAATTGCGGTTTCAAATATAGTCCTTTTCAGCTTAGCTTTAAAGATCCGGGCATTAAAAGAGTGTTTATTTTAATGCTGCCTCGTATTTTTGCCATTACCGGCCTTCAAATAAATCTCATTGTTATCACCGCTATTGCCTCTACTTTGGCGGTAGGCTCAGTGGCTATTTTTAATTTCGCTAATAATCTCCAGAACTTTCCTGTCGGAATTATTGGCGTTTCTTTTGCTGTGGCTGCTTTTCCCGTCCTTGCTCGGGCTTGGGCCGGCGCTCAAAAAGCAGAATTTCTCAAAAGTTTTTCTTTAATTTTCTGTCGTATCATTTACTTTATAATTCCAGTTAGCGTTTTGATTTTTATTTTAAAAAATCAGATTGTCGGCATTATTCTAAGACACGGCCAATTCGCTCCGGCCGATGCCCAGCTTACTGCAGCCTCTTTGGGCTTGTTTTCTTTTGGCATTTTGGCTCTATCCTTGGTTCCTTTGCTTTCCAGGGCCTTTTTTGCTTTTCAAGATACTAAAACTCCTACTATGGTTACCCTGGTGGCCATGGTATCAAACATTGCCTTGAGTTTTTACTTTGTTTGGCTCTTAAAGACGTCTCATTACTTTAATAATTTTTTGATTAAGATTTTTTCTTTGTCTTACAATCAAGAAATTGCTGTTTTGGGATTGCCTTTGGCTTTTTCAGTCGGAGCAACTCTTCATTGCATTCTTTTAATGATTTATCTCTACCGCAGGATTGGAAATTACAATTTGAAGGAAATCGGGAGTTCTGCTTCAAAAATTATTTTAGCCAGTTTTTTAATGGCCCTAGGAACTTATTTGACGCTGTATTTTATTTCGCCTATTTTAGACGGTAGCCAAGCTTTTTCCGGATTTTTTGGTCAGGCAGTCGTTGCCGGAATAGCGGCAGTTTTAATTTATATTGCAGCCACTTTTCTTTTAGGTTCCCCGGAGACAAAATTTATTAAATCTAAATGGAAAACACTCGTAACTTTGTAATAATCAGTCACATTGACCACGGAAAATCAACTTTAGCTGATAGGTTTTTAGAAATAACCGGGACCGTGCCAAAAGACAAAATGCGGCCCCAGTTTTTAGATATGATGGAATTGGAAAGAGAAAGGGGGATAACCATCAAAATGCAGCCCTGTCGTATGAATTATACTTTAAACCTTAAGCCCTATACTTTAAATCTGATTGATACCCCTGGCCATGTCGACTTTTCTTACGAAGTTTCCCGTGCTTTAGCTGCAGTAGAAGGAGCAATTCTATTAGTAGACGCTACCAAAGGAGTTCAGGCTCAAACCTTGGCTAATTTGGAGCTGGCAAAAAAGCAAAATTTAGTAATCATCCCAGCTGTAAATAAAATTGATTTGCCGCAAGCTAAAGTGGAGGAAACGAAAGAAGAATTAGCAAAGCTGCTAAATATATCAAAAGAAGAAGTTTTTATGATTTCAGCTAAGCAAGGAAAAGGCGTGGACCAGCTCATCGCAGCTTTAGTCCAGAAGGTTCCGCCGCCCAAAGGTGAAATTGGCAAACCATTAAGGGCTTTAATTTTTGATTCAAAATACGACCCTTTTAAAGGAGTTATTGCTTATGTCAGAGTGGTTGACGGAACAATTTCAGCTAATGAAAAAATTTATTTAATCCAAGCTAAAACTGAGGGCGAAACAAAAGAAGTGGGATATTTTAGCCCGGAATTAAAGGCAACCGGAGATCTCAAAACAGGCGAAATTGGTTACATAGCCACCGGTATTAAAGAACCGGGCAAGGTTCGGGTTGGAGACACCATAACAAAGATTTCTAATGCAAAACCCTTACCGGGATATAAAGAGCCCAAACCCATGGTTTTTGCTTCAATTTATCCCGAAGATCCCGATGATCTTGAGCTTTTTAAGATTGCTTTGTCTAAATTAAAGTTAAACGATGCTTCGTTAGTTTTTGAGGCGGAGGCGAAGGAAGCCTTGGGCCGGGGATTCCGCTGCGGATTTTTAGGGACCTTACACGCCGAAATTGCTTCTGAAAGATTGCGCCGGGAATTTGGTTTAAATTTAATAATTTCTACCCCATCGGTGATTTACAAAACCATTAATAAAAAAAATGAGGAGGTTTTTATTTATTCTCCGAGCGACTGGCCATCTCCGGCCGAGACCAGAGAGATCCAAGAGCCTTGGATGAAGGTAGAAATTATGGTTCCCACTAATTACCTTGGTCGGGTTTCGGAGCTTTTAAAAAATTTATCCGGCACATATATTGAAACCAAGTATTTTTCTTTGGACAGATTGCTTTTAATTTACGAATTTCCCCTGAGAGAAATTATTACTGGGTTTTACGACAGGCTGAAAGGGATTACTCAAGGTTTTGCCTCAATGAATTACGAGATTTTAGGGTACAGACCGGGAGATTTGGTCAAATTAGAGATTTTAATTGCTGGAGAAATAGAAGAATTCTTTTCTAAAATCGTTCCGAAGAAAGAAGCGTACCTGGAAGGCAAAAAACAACTCTTAAAATTAAAAGAGGTTTTGCCGTCTCAGCTTTTTGCGGTTTCTCTACAGGCTCAAGTGGAAGGAAGAATTTTGGCTCGGGAAACGATTCGGGCCAAAAGAAGAGATGTTATTGCTCCTCTTTATGGCGGCGACTACACTAGAAAGAGGAAACTTTTAGAAAAACAAAAAAAAGGGAAAAAAGAATTAAAAGAAAAAGGGAGGATTCTAATTCCTCCTAAGGTATTTTTAGAAATGTTCCGCAGCTAGTCCTGAGGAGTTCGGCTGAGGCTCACTCGAAGCCCCTGCCGAAGGGTTGAAATAAAAAGAGATTTTTAATATTATCTAATCAGCGGAGCTACCAGAAAGATAAACATGCTTAAGACTACCAGAGAGATTAAGATGACCCAGATTATCCTAAAGAGTTTTTTTGGTTTGATCCTCATAGTTTATGATAACAAAATTTAAAAAACCAAAAAAGCCCAGTCCCTTAAAGACCCTGTTCCTTTCAATTTTTCTTGGACTTTCGTTCTTGCTGATAATTGGCTTTCTGGTTTTTTCTAACTGGCGAATAAGCCAAAGAAGGGCAGAGCTTGCCGCTGAGATCGCCGCTCTCCAAGAGGAAATCAGAGTTTTAGAAGAAGAAAATCAAGATTTAAAAACAGGAATTACCCAGACTCAAGGGGAGGATTATTGGAAAGAAAAACTTTATGAGCAAGGATATGTTGAAAAGGGGGAGCAGCAGGTAGTAATTTTGCCTCCAGAAGCGGAAGAAACCGAAGAAAAAGTAGAAAAAAACTTCTGGAATCCTCAAAGTTGGTGGGAGTGGCTAAAAGAAAAAATGCGGCAGTAGCACAATGGCAGTGCGTTTGCTTCCCAAGCAAGATACGCGGGTTCGATTCCCGTCTGCCGCTCCAAGATTTCGGCCGGGATAGCTCAGAGGCAGAGCAACTGTTTCGTAAACAGTAGGCCGTGGGTTCGAATCCCTCTCCCGGCTCTTTTATTTTTGGTTAAAATGTGGTAAAATATTTTAAAATGATAGACCCGAATAGTAAGATCGATGAGACTTCGTCTCATCTCCCGTCGAGCTCTGCTTCGCATCGCTCGGCAACTGAGGACTTACAATCTAAACTCCTCCTTTTGGAGGACCGTCTTTGACGTTGCTAAGAAACGCGAGAGAATAAAAGAATTGGAGGAGGAAATGCAGAATCCAAATCTCTGGAAGGACAAGGAGAAAGCGGTAAAAGTTACTAAAGAGTTATCAGAGCTCCAGCAAGAGGTTTCCGAATTTGAGGCAATCAAAACCGAGGAAGATTTAAGGAAAATTGAGCTACGAATTTTTCTTCCAGGAGAACATGATAGAGAAAATG
>MNWE01000015.1 GCA_001872265.1 Parcubacteria group bacterium CG1_02_39_15 | reverse complement strand
ATGCCAGACAGGTCTGCCTCATAGATCAGATGGGTCCCTCCCTGTAAATCCAGGCCCAATCTAAAAGGAGTATCGGGCATTTGGGGAATGTTGCTTAACTTTTCTATATATTTAATTTCATTCTTCCTGGCATTCAGCCAATCGGCTTTTTCGTTCCAGTATTGAGGATAACAAAAATTCGCCAGGAAAAAGGCTAAAACAAAAACAAAAGCGACAATTAAATAAATCTTTTTCTTTGACATAATTTCTCTATTTTAGCATAATATTTTCGAAATTAAAAGCCGGCTAAAAGGGCTGAAACAATGCCGATTAAAAATATTCCGTCAAATACGCCAGCTCCGCCGATCGACACAAATCCCCCGACTTTTTGAGCTTTATTTAAATTTAAGACATCGGCGCCAATTAGGGTTCCCAAAACTCCGGCAATAAAAGCGCAGGGCGCGGCAAAATCCGGAGCCAAAATAAAAGCAAAAAGGGCAGAAAAGATAGGCGGGATTAAAGCCGGCAAGACAATGCCTCTGCCGGGAATTATTCTAGCTAAAGACTTAGAAAAAAGAATCATTAGAAAAGTGGCGATTAAAATTGGCTGGAGCGGAAAACCGGCTCTGAAAGTAAGAAAAAGAAAATAAAGAGAGAGCAAAACAGGAATAATCGCTCCCCCTAAATTAATGGCTATACCGCGAGCTTCAATGTAAGGAGTACGGAATAAGCCAAAAAATCGCGACTCTTCTTTATAAATTAATCTCTTTTTAGTGAGGGGAATATTTACGCTGGAACCTATCAGGATTGCTAAAAGTAAAAATATGGTTACTCCCGAAGAAATTCCTAATTTTTCAAAACCAAGCGTAACAATCTGAAAGTAGCCCAAAAGAAATAAAATGGGCAAAAATAGAATAAAGGCGACGAAGACTAAAAAGGCTACTGGAAGAAAAAACATAGCAGTTTATCCGAATTTGGGATAGCAACACTTTTTGTATTTCATTGGTTTGCCGGTTTGGGGATTGATTTTGCCGCAGGGACAGGGGTCGTTTCGGCCCACCTTCGCTCCTCTCCGCGGAGCTTCGGTGGGCGAGCCAGGCCTTGACTGATTGGAATAAATTGGTGACGCCGGAGCTAAAGTCACCTTGAAAATAGTATTGGCAACGAATGACTCAAAATTATTAAGCAAAGCGCGAAACATTTTATGGCCTTCGTTTTTATACTCAATCAAAGGATCTTGCTGGCCATAAGCTCTTAATCTTACTGAGTCCCTTAAATAATCCATATTCTCCAAATGCTCCAGCCAAAGCATGTCTAAAGCTCTTAAACTGACGACTTTTTCCACCTGCCGCATATTCGCCTCGCCTATCTCTTTTTCTTTCTTTTCGTAATCCTCTTCTTTAAAACCTGCCTTTTTTATTATCTCTAAGATTTGCGCCTTGAGCCCTGTGCCCTGCGCTTGCTCTATTATTTCTTTTCTCTTTTTATAAATTACCTCGCGATGCTTATTCAAAACATCGTCGTATTCCAAGACGTGTTTTCTTAAATCAAAGTTCATCCCCTCAATTTTGGTCTGGGCTGATTCAATAACGCCAGAAACCAAATTATTTTCAATAGGCTGGTCTTCGGGAAATTTCAGCATATTCATTAAAGACTGCACTTTCTCCCCTCCAAAAATCCTCATCAAATCGTCTTCCAAAGAAACAAAAAATTGCGAAGAACCCGGGTCTCCCTGCCTGCCTGACCTTCCTCTTAATTGATTGTCAATTCTGCGAGCTTCGTGCCTGTCAGTACCAATAACATACAAACCTCCTAGTTCTTTTATCTTCTCTGTTTCTTCTGGAATCGGAGGATTTCCCCCTAAGATTATATCTACTCCCCTTCCTGCCATATTTGTGGCAATGGTAACCTGCCCCAGTTTTCCTGCTTGAGCAAGAACTTGACCTTCTTTCTCGTGATGTTTAGCATTTAAAATTTGATGGGGAACTCCTTCTCTGTCCAATAATTTTCCTAAGTATTCATTCCTTTCAATTGAAGTAGTACCGACCAAAACAGGCTGGCCCTTTTCGTGTCTTGTTTTAATTTCTCTTACCACTGCTTGAAACTTTCCCTCCTCACTTTTAAAAACCTGGTCAGGATGGTCTTGCCGAATCATGGGCTTATTAGTCGGGATAATGGCCACATCTAAACCATAAACCTTATCAAATTCTTCAGCCGAAGTGGCGGCGGTTCCCGTCATGCCGGCCAGTTTTTTATACATTCTGAAATAATTTTGAAAGGTAATTGAAGCTAAGGTTAATGATTCTGGCTTAATCCCCACGCCTTCTTTGGCTTCAATCGCCTGGTGAAGCCCTCCCGACCACCGACGGCCCGGCATAAGCCTGCCGGTAAATTCATCAACAATGATTACCTCGCCACCTTTGACAACATAATCTTTGTCTTTTTTAAATAGGGCTTCAGCCCTTAGCGCTTGCTCTAAATGATGCAAATATTTTATTCCTCTGGCTTCATAGATATTTCCCATGCCCAAGATTTTTTCAATTTTGTTTATCCCCTCTTCGGTTAAGGTGACTGCTTTCAACTTTTCATCAATCGTGAAATCAGTCTGAGGATTTAATTTGGGAATAATTCTGGCAAATTCCTGATAGTATTTTGAGCTCTCCACGTCGGGAGCAGAAATTATCAAAGGAGTGCGAGCTTCATCAATTAAAATTGAATCTACTTCATCAACTATGGCGAAATTAAAATCCCTTTGAGCTTTCTGATTCAAATCATAAACCATATTGTCTCTCAAATAATCAAAACCGTATTCATTGTTGGTGCCATAAGTAATATTAGCCAAATAAGCTTCTTTTCTGGAACAGGGTCTTAAAAAATCTTCAACAATATAAAAACCTCCCAACTCATCTCTCTTTTTTTCTTGATCTTCGGGAGGCTTTTTAAAATCAGGGTCATATAGAAAAGACTGTTCGTGGTTTAAACAGCCTACGGAAAATCCTAAAGCGTGATATATTTGGCCCATCCAAACCGCGTCCCTTCTCGCCAAATAATCATTAACCGTAACCAAATGAGCTCCTTTTCCCTCTAGGGCATTTAAAGCGAGAGGTAAGGTGGCAGCTAAAGTTTTTCCTTCTCCGGTTTTCATTTCAGCAATTTTTCCTTGATGCAAAACAATTCCGCCGATTAGCTGCACATCAAAATGCCTTTGTTTTAGCGTTTTTTTTGCCGCTTCCCTAACAAGTGCGAATTCCTCGGGTAAAACATTATCTAAGGTTTCACCCTTGCTCAATCTTTCTTTTAGCTCTTGGGTTTTTTCTTTTAGTTTTTCATTAGAAAAACTCTCGAATTCCTTTTCGAGCAGGTTTATTTTATCAACTAAGGGCTGAATGCTTTTCAAATATTTTTCATTCGCATCCCCAAAAATTTTATTTAAAATTGACATATTATATCTTTATATTGTATAACTTTTTTTCAGAATTTTAAAGGGGA
>MNWE01000026.1 GCA_001872265.1 Parcubacteria group bacterium CG1_02_39_15 | reverse complement strand
TGGCTCCGCGGGTAGGATTCGAACCTACAACCTAGTGCTTACACTTAATCCTAATGTTTCCAAAAGGCGTGGACTATATCATCGCCTTGACCAAAAATTGGTTTTAGGCATCCCGGTATCTAGTCTCTACGGGTCCAAATAATATTATATATCTGGTTCCCACGGTATTACCCCGAAGGGCTTCACCGTTATCCCAGGATGTTCATTCCGAAATTTCTTTCGGAAGCTGCGATATCTCACAGGCACCCGCGCTACCATTGCGCCACCGCGGAATATATCTAATTTTACAAATTTTGAAGGAAAAATCAATATCCTTTTAATTTATTTAGGGATTGGTGTTCGCGGATTTTTTCAAGAGATTTGGCTTCAATTTGACGAATTCTCTCACGAGTTACTCCAAACTCTTGACCCACTTCTTCCAAAGTGTGAGTTACCCCGTCTTCCAAGCCGAATCTCATAGCTAAAATTTTCTGTTCTCTGGGCGTTAAATCAACTAAAATTTCTTTTAATCTTTCGCGAAGTAAAGTACGAGCTGCCTCCACCGAAGGCGCCACCACTTTTTCATCTTCAATAAACTCGGCTAAAACCGAATCTTCCTCATCTTCGCCGACCGGCGTTTCCAATGAAACAGTTTCTTGGGCAATTTTTTGAATATGACGAACTTTATCCACCTCAATTCCCATCTCAGCAGCAATCTCCTCTGTCAAAGGTTCCCTGCCTAAATCTTGTAGTAACCTACGCCTGACTTGGGCATATTTTGAAATAGTCTCCACCATATGAACCGGGATTCTAATGGTTCTGGCCTGGTCAGCTAAGGCGCGAGTAACAGCTTGTCTTATCCACCAGGTAGCATAAGTAGAAAACTTATAACCTCTTCTCCAATCAAACTTCTCTACCGCCCTTCTTAAACCAATGTTGCCTTCTTGGATTAAATCGAGCAAGGTTAAATTAGGACTTCTGCCAACGTATCTTTTAGCAATAGAAACCACCAGTCTTAAATTGGCTTTCATTAGCTTATTCTTCGCTTCCTCATCGCCTTTTTCAATCCTTTTTGCTAATTCTTTTTCTTCAGCCGCCGTAACAAAAGGCACCTTGCCGATTTCTTTTAGATACATTTGAACCGGGTCAATTCTTATTTCGGCCTCTTTTGCCGGCTTTTTGCCCTTTTCTTCTATAACGAGAAATTCTCTTGCCTCTTGCACTTCCACTCCCTCTTTTTCTAAATCTTCGTAGAGCTTCTCTAAGCCCCGGATGTCCCTCTCTATCTCTGGAAAATAAAACAAAATCTCAGAGGGCGTAACGAATCCCCTCTTTTTTCCTTTTTCTAACAGCCGCTGGAATTTTTCTGGCAAAAAAACCTTTTTGGGCCGACCTCGAGGAAGCCCTCTTTTTTTTCTTGCCCTCCTTTTCTTTTTGGGTCTTATCTTCTTTGGTTTTCTTTTCTTCTTTTTGACAATTTTCCTCTTTTTAGTTTTTTTCTTTTTCTTTTTCCTCATACTATTCCTTTAGCTAGCTTATTAAACTCTTGAGATAATTCTTCAATTTTTTTAGAATCTTTAGCTTCTTCGGCTTTTTTAATTTCCAGCGAAATTTGGTCTAATTTATTTTTAATATTTAAACATTGGATTTCTCTCAAGCAAAACTGAATATCAGGTAAAATCTCTTTTTCTTCCATCTCTTCAATCTCTGCTTTGAGAGAGATGTAATTAAAAAGGCCGGTAATTTCGGGCGACAGATCTTTTGATTGAAATTTAGGGTCTTTTTGAAAATTAACAAAAAATTCCTGGGCTTGCGGCGATAAACAAGAAACCAATTCTTTTTCTATCAGATTGAAGTGTTGAGGAAATTTTAAAATTAAAATCATTAATCTTTCTTCCAAAAGATCTTTTCGGGATCTCTGGGGAAGATTGATTATCTCCTCCGGTTCTAAGCCGTAAATCTCCTCTTCCAATTTAACTTTTTTTAGCTCTTCTTCAATGTCTTCTTCTTTTACTTCCAATTTTTCGGCTAATTTTTGAACCCAGTAAGACTTCTCAATCTCGTTGGGAATTCTTTTTATGACCGGCAATAAAATCTTGGAAATTGCTTTTTTCCCTTCGGGCGTTTTTGGATCGCGATTGGCGAAAGCCGTCTCAAAATAAAAATCAAGGATTGAAACGGCCGTCTCCAGAGCTTTCTCCCATGCTTTTGGATTTTTTGAAATAATTTCGGCCGGGTCCTTGCCTTCGGGCAAACGAATTATTTTGATATCAAACCCCTGGCTCTGGGCTAAATCAATGCCTCTTTTTGTCGCCGTCTCTCCAGCTATATCCATATCAAAACCAATTAATAAATTATTGGAATAGCGCTTTAAAATCTTCAATTGGAAAGGGGTTAAAGCGGTTCCCGAGGTAGCCACGGCATTTTCAGAACCTGCCTGATGGGACATAATGACATCGGTGTTGCCCTCCACTAAAATACAAAGGTCCTTTTTTCTGACAGCTACTTTGGCTTTGTCTAAGCCGTATAAAATGCGGCTTTTGTCGTAAAGCAAGGTGCTGGGAGTATTAACATATTTTGCCGTGTCTGGAGATTTAAAAACCCTGCCGCTAAAACCAACTACCTGAGAGTTTAAATCGAAGATCGGAAAAACAATTCTCCCCCGAAAGCGGTCGTAAAAAGAGCCTTTTTCAGATTTAATAGACAGGCCGGCTCTTTCTATTTCTTCTTTTTTATAGTTTTTTGAGGTTAAAAAATCGGATAAACTCTGCCAGACATCTGGAGAATAGCCAAGCCGCCATTTTCTGATACTCTCTTCGGCAATTCCCCGAGAAAGAAGATATTTTTTAGCTTCTTTGCCAACCTTACTTTCTTCTAATTGTTTTTCAAAGAACTTAGTAGTCAATTCACAAATTTCATAAAGCCGCTCCCTTTCACTGCGCCATTTTGCGTATTCGGGGGTCTGCTTTTTTAGTTCCACTCCCGCTCTTTGGGCTAAAATCCGAAGGGCGTCGCCAAATTCAACGCCTTCAATTTCTTTGACAAAACCAAAGATGTCACCTCCGCGTAAACATCCAAAGCAATGCCAGATTTGACGAGCAGGGCTAACAAAAAAGGAAGGAGTTTTTTCTGAATGAAAAGGGCAAAGAGCTCGGTAGTTAGCGCCGGCCTTGTGAAGCTTAATATAACTGCCAATAACTTCAATTATATCCAGCCGATTTTTAATTTCGTCTACTGGCGAGGAAATCATAACGATTTACTTTTTAATCTCGCAGAATTTACTTAAAACTTTAGTGGCTTTCCCCAGATTTTTTTGTTCAACCAAAACGTAATTTGTTTCATAAGTTGAGACATTAAAAATGCTGATTCCGGCTTCAGCCAATGGTTTTGCCAAAGAAGCGATGACACCCACCGAAGACAATTCAACATCTCCTTCTAATTTAAAAGCCCGCCAATCTTTTTCAAACAATACGCCGCCTGGAATTTTTTCTTGGGGCAGGGTTATGGAAAGTTCGTCCATTGTTCTGGTTATTGAAGTGAAATTTGTTTTTCCTGACGCCCAGGAAGGAAGGGGGCTATTTTTGTCAAAATGACAAATGCCCAATTTCTCAGGTAAAATAGAAAGTATAAGTTTTTTTGTGTTTTTCATAAGTTTTTATTAGTCGATGAAGTTTACCCCTTCGGGTTTGCCTTCATCTTCACCTTCGCCTCGCTGTCGCGGGGCTCGGTATTTAATTTTGTGCGGTATGTATTTGAAAATATCCGAACCGATTTCCTTAACGGGCTCGGCGGGCGGCCCCGCAACTATCTCGCTTCGCTCGAAGTGCGGGGTAAAAATTCCCCTTAGCCCCCTGGAGTTTACCCCGCATAATCCCGAAGGGATTTGTGCGGGGCCCGCCTC
>MNWE01000006.1:7587-19773 GCA_001872265.1 Parcubacteria group bacterium CG1_02_39_15 | reverse complement strand
TGATTTCGAGACAAAAAATAAAGAGCACCTTTTTCAATTAGCTAATGGAGTAATTACTCATAATTGTTGCAGGTTAAGATTGTCCAATAAAGAACTTTACAAAAGAGGCGGCGGATTATTTGGGTCAGCACCTTTAACTGGTTGCTACGATGAAAAAACTGATATTTTAACCGAAAACGGTTGGAAGCCTTTTAAGGATTTAACTAAAAATGAAAATATTTTCACTTTAACCGAAAATAACAAGATTGAATTACACCGGCCTACTAGACTTTTCCAGTACGACTACAGGGGCGAAATGTATCAATTTAAAACAAAATCTTTAGATTTGCTTGTTACTCCTAATCATCGAATGGTGGTAGATAATCGACGCAAAAATCAAAGAGAATTTGTTGAGGCAAAAGATTTTAAGCCCGATACCCACTGGATTCCGAAACAAGGTATTTGGGAAGGCAAAGAAGAAGAATATTTTGAACTTCCTCCGGTGATCATAATGGGTGGGGCAGGACCTGCTTCTCATTTTTCCGAAGAAGAGATAGGAACTATTCGAAAAATGAAGAGAGAAGGGGAGAGTATTTACCAAATAGCTGGAAATTTCAAATGTAATCCAGTGACTGTTTACAATATCTGTACTATTGCCGAATATGGTAATAGAGAAAGAGTAAAAGTAAGGTACGAAGCCCCCGCTTTGAAAATCAAAATGGACAATTGGTTAAAGTTTTTTGGATTTTGGATAGCTGAGGGATGTACTGATAATGAAGAGATTGCCTTAGACCATGGTTATAGAGTAACAATTACTCAGGTCAACCAGGAGAAAAGAAAAGAAATTAAAAAAGTTTTAGGTCTTCTGCCTTTCAATTACTATGAAGAAGGGCCTAATTTTGTAATTACCAATAAGCAGTTATGGACTTACTTACGGCAATTCGGCAATAAATATGAAAAGTTTATTCCTCAGGAAGTCAAAAATTTAAGCAAAAGACAACTGAGAGTTCTATTTGATTGGCTGGTAAAAGGCGATGGTCACATTAGAAAAACCACTGGTCAAATAAATTACTGGACATCTTCAAGAAAATTAGCTGACGACTTACAAGAAATTATTTTAAAACTTGGCTGGCTGGGAACTTTAACGGCTCAACAGAAAAAAGTTTCTCAAATAAAAGGAAGAAAAATAAAAGCTGGAATTGTTTACACGATTGGTGTTCAGGAGACAAAACATTACCGATTAAGAAAAAATAATTCACAGAAGGTTTATTACGAAGGAAAAGTTTATTGCTGCGAAGTTCCTAACCATACAGTTTTTGTAAGAAGAAATGGCAGGGTTGCTTGGTGCGGGAATTCCATCGGCGTGGTTACCATTAATATGCCTAGAATCGGCCATCTTTCTAAAACCAAAAAAGATTTTTTTGAAAGATTGGGGCATTTAATGGACTTAGCTAGAGAAAGCCTGGAAATTAAAAGAAAGGCCTTGGAAAACTTTATGGAAAAAGGCCTTTATCCTTATTCAAGATATTATTTATCCTCGGTTAAAAAATTAAGGGACGCTTATTTCGGGAATCATTTTGCCACCATCGGTTTAATGGGGATGAATGAAGCCCTCCTGAATTTTATTGGTGAAAACATTGGTTCAAAAAGAGGAAGAAAGTTTGCCTTAGAAGTAATGGATTTTATGAGAGAAAGATTGATCAAATATCAAGAAAAAACCGGCAATTTGTATAATCTCGAAGCTACTCCTGGCGAGGGCACGAGTTATCGGCAGGCGAGAACCGATAAAGAAATGCATCCTGACATTATTACTGCCGGGACAAAAGAAACTCCTTATTATACCAATAGCAGCCAATTGCCAGTTAACTATACCGACGATATTTTCGAGGCCTTAAAGCTTCAAGATGAATTACAATGCCGCTATACCGGTGGCTGCGTAGAAAAAGGAAATAAGGTCTTAACTGATAAAGGACTAATAAAAATAGAAGATATTGCAGAAAATTTTGAGAGATTAAAACCAATAAAAACTTTAAGTTATAACAAAGAAAAGAAAATAGGCGAATGGGATGAGATTATGGAAGCAGTAAAAATTGACGTCAAGAAACACAATAAAATTAGAATAACTGGAGAAAGAAATTTAGACATCACAACTTCTGACTGGCATCCATTTTTCATATTAGAGAAATTTAAACCAAATCCTGCTTGTCCAATTTGCGAGGAGAAGGTCCAAAATCTTAAGGCCTTCGCTACTCACATAAGATGGAATCCTCAGTGCAAAAAAGAGTATCAGGTTTTTCCAAAGTATCGAGTGGTTGAAAAAAGAGCCGACGAATTAAAAATCGGAGATTATATTTTACAAAATTCTTCTAATCTTTATCCCGAAAAAGAGACCGAATTGGATGGTGATTTAATGTGGCTAATTGGGTTTTTTGTTGGCGATGGCTGCATTTCAAAATTTATTGATAATCGAGGAGGAAATAATTTAGAAAGATATAAAGTACGTTTTTTCAGCGAACACCAAGAAGCTTTGGAAAAAGTGGCCGACATTTTAAATAATTATTTCCATTGCGGTGTCAAAGTTATTCGCAATGAAAAAAGAAGTAAATTATTAAAGGAGGTTTCTACTTCTAAAAGAGAAGTTTCAGAGTTTTTCTTTGAATACGGTTTTTGGGACGGAAAAAAGGTTTATAAAGCCTGCATTCCTCAGAAAGTAAAAGAAAATTTAACCAAGGGAAATGTATACTCTCTTTTGTCTGGTTTATTGGATAGCGACGGCGATATAAGTAAAAGAGATGGTGATGTTGGATATTCTACGGTTTCTGCTGGGTTGGCCGAGGATATCTTAGAAATTTGTACTAGAGCAGGAATTATGCTCTCAAAAGAGAGAAAACCAACTAAAAGAAAAAATGAAGTAGACGGTTTTAGATTAAGAATTCCTGTTTATGAAGCAACCAGGATAAAAGATAAACTCACCATTACAGTTAACTCTTCAAGAATTAGAGAAGATATCTCCAATAGAAAAAAACGCTATCTTCCAGTGGTGAGGGTAGAAGAAGTTTCTAAAGTCGATGTTAAAGACAATCAATTTTACGATTTAATGACAAAAAGGAATCACAATTATTTAGCGGGCAAAGACTGTTTAGTTTTTATTCATAACACGGTTCTACACCTCTTTTTGGGTGAACGTATCTCCGATCCTCAAGTGGCTAAAAATTTAGTGAAAAAAGTTTTTGAGAATTTCCATCTGCCATACCTCACCCTAACTCCCACTTTCTCTATTTGTCCAGCTCATGGCTACATCGCTGGTGAACATTTCTTTTGCCCTCAATGCACAATCAAACAACCTTGCGAAGTTTATTCCCGAATTGTAGGCTATTTACGCCCAGTGTCCCAATGGAATGCTGGCAAGCAAGAAGAGTTTAAAGAAAGAAAAGAGTTTAAAATTAGAAAAACAGAATTAGTCGCAACTTAATTGCGATGGTAGAAATAGGCGGGCTCCAAAAAGTCACTCTCATTGATTATCCTGGCCGCATAGCGGCCACTGTTTTTCTTTGCGGCTGCAATTTCCGCTGCCCTTGGTGCTACAGTTCAGAATTGGTCTTGCCAGAGAAAATTAAAAAACAACCCCGAATTTCAGAGAAAGATTTTTTCAATTTTCTAAAAGAAAGAAAAGAGCTGTTGGAAGGCGTAGTGATATGCGGAGGAGAACCGACTGTCCACAAAGACCTGCCCGTTTTTTTAAAAAAAATAAAAAAACTCGGATACTTGGTTAAAATAGACACCAACGGGTCTAATCCCGGAATGCTTAAAAAATTAATAGATGAGAAATTAATTGATTATGTGGCAATGGATATTAAAGCTCCAAAAGAGAAATATAGTAAAGCTGTTGGCGCAAAGGTTGATGTTAAAAAAATACAAAAGAGCATTGATATTTTAAGAAAAAGCAAAGTCGATTATGAGTTTAGAAGCACAATTATCCCTGGAGTTCATAATAAAAAGGATATAATTGATATGGCTAGATGGATACGAGGAGGCAAGGCTTATTATTTGCAACAATTTAGGCCGGAAAAAACCATTGACCCTAAGTTTGAGAAAATAAAACCCTATTCTCAAGAATATCTAATAGAAATCCAAAAAGCCATTGTCCCATTTTTTGACGTCTGTCAGGTAAGATAAAAATGTCTGCTTCCAGGACTTTCCTTTATTTTTGCCTCTCTTTCATCGGAGGCATATTTTTATCTTCTCTACTTCCTCAATTTGGATTTTTTACCCTGCGTATAATTTTATGTGCAGGGTTAATTTTAGGACTTTTACTAATTTCTGTTTTTTGGAAATACAAAGGATTAGCAATAACTGGTTTTTGCATTTTATTCTTGGCTGGCGGAATTTATTGCCATCAAAATGCCGAATTCAAAATGACCAATAATGAGCTAAGAAAATATAACGACAAAGAATCCTCCATTACTTTGATAGGCACGGTTTCAGCAGAGCCAGACGCCAGAGAGAACAACTTAAATTTAACCATTCAACCGGAAGGAATAGATGGGAAAATTTTAGTAACCGCCAGTCGTTATCCAGAATATCAATACGGAGATAAATTAAAAATTGTAGGAAATCCCAAAACTCCTCAGGAGTTTGAGGACTTCAATTACAAAGATTATTTAGCCAAAGATGGGATTTATTCGGTAATGTATTGGCCAGAGATTAAATTAATTGGAAAAAATCAGGGCAATCCTTTGTATGCTAAGACACTGATTTTTAAAAACAAATTGAGAGAAAGCATCTACCAAAATCTTTCGCCGCCGGAGAGTTTAATCCTGGGGGCGATAATCTTGGGCGATAAAAAGAATATTTCTCAAGAGTGGAAAGATAAACTCAATCGGGCGGGTTTAAGGCACTTAACGGCCGTTTCGGGCATGCACGTAGCTATTTTAACCAGTCTTTTAATGGCTTTATTGATTAGCTTGGGTCTCTTTCGGCAGCAGGCTTTTTATTTCGCCATAATTCTTATCGCTCTTTTTATTATTATGACTGGCTTGCAGTCCTCAGCCATCAGGGCCGGAATTATGGGAGGGCTTTTCCTGACAGCCCAACACTTGGGAAGAAAAAATCTTTCTTCCCGAGCAATCGTTTTTGCCGCCGCGATAATGTTAATTCAAAACCCTTTGCTTTTAAGGCTAGATGTCGGCTTTCAACTCTCTTTTTTAGCAATGCTGGGCATAATTTATCTTTCTCCTATTTTTCAAAAATACTTAGGTAATATCTTAGCCATGACCATCTCTGCTCAGATTTTTACCCTGCCCATTTTAATTTATAATTTTGGCTACCTTTCTTTAGTGGCTCCCATTACTAATGTTTTAATTGTTCCTTTTTTGCCTTTCTTAATGGGGTTAGGGTTTGCCTTCGCTTTAGTTGGAACGGTTTTTCAGTCTTTGGGTTGGATTATTTCCTTGCCTGCCAAATTCCTTTTAGTTTATTTAACCAAAGTCGTTGATTGGTTTTCTAACCAATCTTTTGCAGCTTATTATTTAGAGATTTCTTGGCTTTGGCTGTTCCTGCTTTATTTGATTTTGGGCCTGGTAACCTGGCAATTACAAAAAGGTCAAAAACTAAAGTTTTTAAACTATTAGTGATACAATGAATTTATGATGCAAAAAGTTTGGGTTATCTCCGTCAGTATGGGTTATGGCCATCAAAGGACTGCTTACCCCTTAAAGGATTTAGCTCCCGAGGGAGAAGTTATCAATGCCAATGCTTATCAGGGGATTCCTCAACGAGACAGAAAAATCTGGGAGGGGATGAGGATGTTTTACGAATTCATTTCCCGGCTTAAAAGGCTTCCCTTGATCGGCGAAACAGCTTTCGCAGCTTACGATAAATTCCAAAAAATCCTTAGTTTTTATCCTAAAAGAGATTTGTCTGAGCCAAATTTGCAATTGAAACAGATCTTTTCTTTAATTAAAAAAGGTTGGGGAGGGCATTTGATCGAAAGGTTCAAACAAAAATCCCTACCCCTAATTAGCACCTTTTTTATCCCGGCTTTTATGGCTGAGTATTTAAATTATCCTGGCAAAATCTACTGCATCATATGCGATGCTGACATCTCGCGTACCTGGGTCTCTTTTAACCCTTCACAAAGCAAAATTAAATATTTTGCTCCAACCCGGAGAGTGACGGAAAGGTTAAAACTTTACGGAGTAAAACCAGAAAACATTTATTTAACTGGTTACCCTTTGCCTCTTGAGCTCCTTGGCTCCGATAATTTAGAAATTTTGAAAAACGATTTATTAAATCGGATTTTGAACCTCGATCCTAAAGGAAGATACCAGCACTATTATGAGCCCCTGATTAAAAAATATCTCGGAGATTTGCCGCAGAAATCTGATCATCCCTTAACCATTATGTTTGCCGTTGGCGGGGCCGGAGCCCAAAAAGAAATTGGAACCCAGATTGTAAAAAGTTTAAAAAATAAAATTAAAAATGGGGAAGTAAAAATAATTTTGGCAGCCGGCATTAAAGAGAAAGTAAAAAAGTATTTTAAGAAAAACATCGGCAACTTAAATGGAGTAGAAATTATTTTTGGAAGGGATATTAATGATTATTTTCAAAAATTCAATCAAGCCTTAAGAAAAACCGATGTTTTATGGACCAAACCTTCTGAACTCTCCTTTTATGCTGCTCTGGGTTTGCCCATTATTATTGCTCCTCCTATTGGTTCTCAAGAAGATTTCAATAAAAGATGGCTTTTAAAGTCAGGGTTTGGCAACTTTCAGGAAAATCCAAACCTTGCACACCAATGGCTTTTTGATTGGTTAGACGGAGGGTATCTCGCTGAGGCCGCCATGCAGGGTTTTATTGAGGGCGAAAAATTAGGCGCCTTTAATATTCAAAAAATTATCTCAAAATGACCTGGTTAATCGTTACTATTTCTTTTTATTTGATTTTATCAGTTGTTTTTCTGGTTGATAAATATCTTTTAACTGGTTTGATTCCTAATCCAAAGATTTATACTTTTTATGTTGGGACTTTAGGAATTCTAACTTTAATTATTGCCCCCTTTGTTAATTTTTATATCCCAAATCCTTTTCAAATTATTTTAAGTCTTTCGGCTGGAGCTGTCTTTATTTACGCTCTTTTTTGGTTTTATAAGGCCTTATCTCTTTTTGAAGCCTCAAGGGTGGTGCCGGCGATTAGTGGATTAGTGCCTTTATTTACCTTCGGATTAGTTTATTTTTCTTCCTTAGGTAGAGAAACTTTGCCTTTTGTGAAAATGATCGCCTTTATTCTTTTAGTTTTTGGGAGTATTTTTATTACTTTCGAAAAGAAAAAAATAATCAACTTGAAAGGGTTCAAAATTTCGGTTTTGACCGCCTTTTTATTGTCATTAGCGTTCACCTTAACCAAATATGTTTATCTGGAGCAACCATTCTGGAACGGTTTTATTTGGACGAAAATTGGAGGACTTTTAGCAGCTTTTTTATTTTTTATTTTTATGCCAGAAATTAAAGAAGAAATTTTTAAGAAAAAAATTAGTTTTCAAAAGAAAACCTTCGGGATTTTTATTTCAAACCAGATGGTAGGAGCCGGCGCTAATGTTTTACAAAATTGGGCGATTGCTTTAGCGCCTTTAGCTTACATCTCCATTATTAATGCCCTTCAAGGAATCCAATATGCTTTTTTATTAATTTTTACACTTTTTCTTTCTTTTAAATTCCCTCAAATTTTGAAAGAAGAAATCTCCCAAAAAATTCTTCTTCAAAAAATTGCCGCCATTTTATTAATTGGCGGAGGATTGGCCTTGTTGGCTTTTAAATAAAATGACAAAAAGGATTGTCTTAGCAGCTGTAATTTTCTTCCTGTTTTTTGTCGGATGTTTTTTTGTTGGTAGCCCGCCCCAGGCAAAAGATATTGAGTGGGGAGTCAATTTTTCCCAAAAACAGATTGAACTTTTAGGATTGAATTGGCAGGAAACTTATTTGGCTCTATTAGAAGATTTAAAAGTTAAAAAAATAAAACTAATTACCCACTGGGATTTATTGGAGCCGATTAAGGAACAATATAATTTTGAAGACCTAGATTGGCAGGTAAAAGAAGCTGAAAAAAGCGGGGCAGAGATTCTTTTGGTAATCGGCATGAAAACTGGCCGCTGGCCGGAGTGCCATATCCCAAGCTGGGCAAAAAATTTAAGTCAGGAAAAGCAACAAGAAATTGTGCTTAACTTAGTTAAGCGCATTATTTTGAGATACCGGGGTTCAGAAACAATCTGGGCCTGGCAAGTGGAAAATGAGCCTTTCTTTCCTTTCGGCGAATGCCCCTGGGTAGACAAAAATTTTCTGAAAGAAGAAATCGGCTTAGTAAAAACTCTTGATTTACAGTTGCGGCCAGTGGTAGTATCAGATAGCGGCGAAGGGTCTTTCTGGATTGCGGCTGCTCGATTTGGAGATATAATAGGAACGACAATGTATAAAAAAGTTTGGTTCAGGCAATTAGGCGCCTATATTTATTATCCTTTGCCCCCTGTTTTTTACTGGCGAAAAGCTCAGTTAATTGAAAAAATCTTTGATAAAAAAGTTATTGTGGGAGAGTTGCAAGCCGAACCCTGGGGCCCAAAATTGCTTGACGAATCTCCTTTGGAAGAGCAGGAAAAAACAATGAACAAAGATCGGTTCAAATCTAACATTGAATTTGCTAAAAAAACCGGGCTTGATGAGTTTTATCTTTGGGGAGGGGAGTGGTGGTACTGGCTAAAAACCAAACAAAATCAACCAGAAATTTGGCAAGAAGCCCAAAAACTTTTTGTTAAATCAGCAAAATAAAAGTCACGCTTTACCATTGCCATGGCTTTAATAAAACGTGGGTTTTGGGGGATAAAAAACATTAGAAATTTATGTTGAGTATTATTATTCCAACTTTAAATGAGGAAAAATATTTGCCTTTGTTATTAGAGGCGATAAGAAAACAAGATTTTGATGGTGATTTAGAAACAATTATAGCTGACGCCGGGTCAGAAGACCAAACCTTGGAAATAGCTAAAACCTTTGGTTGCAGAGTTGTCCCAGGCGGTCTGCCAGCTAAAGGAAGAAACGAGGGAGCAAAAATAGCTCAAGGCGACACCTTTTTGTTTTTAGACGCCGATAATATTTATTTACCTCCCGACTTTTTAAAGAGTCTTTTAGAAGATTTTGGAAAAAGAAATTTAAAGGTGGCTACTTTTCCAATCTACCCAAAAGGAAACCGGTTTGATAAAATTGCTTATGGTCTCTATAATTTTTGGACCTGGTTGACCCAGAAAATTTTGCCCCACGCTACAAATTCGGTTTTAGTTAAAAAAGAGATTCATCAAAAAGTTGGCGGGTTTGATGAAGAAATTACCATGGCGGAAGACCATTTTTACGCCAGGCAGGCCGCCAAATTCGGAGAGTTCGGCTTCATTAAAACTAAACCGGTTTTAACTTCTTGCCGTCGCTTTGAAAAAGACGGCAGATTAATAACTTATTCAAAGTATTTGATAGCCGCTCTCCATATGCTGTTTTTGGGCAAAATCACATCAAACATCTACCACTACCGCTTTAACCAGTATTCGCAAAACCCTAAAAATGAGGCATAATAAAACATTATGGAATTGTATAAGCTGCCCAAATTTGAACTTCCCAAGCTGAAATCTCCCAGATTTCTCAAATTCTGGCGAAATAAATTTTTTTGGTTAGTAATTTCAACCATCTTTATTTCTTCTGTCTGCGGCCTTTTAGCCGGAGCTCTTTCTGGCAGCTATTTTTATTTGGAAGTTAAAGATCACCTTTCTAAGTTAAAAATTGAGCTTCCCGAACCTCAGGTGGTGGAAAAAATAATTGAAAAAGAAACCGTAAAAGAATACCAGCCCCAAACCACCCAGGAAGAAAAAATTATTCAGGCGGTCAAAGAGGCTTCTCCGGCCGTAGTCAGTATTGTTATTACTAAAGATGTGCCGATTATTGAACAATACTACATCAGCCCTTTTGAGGGAGAGTGGCCTTTTTCCGATCTTCAGGTTCCTCAATATCGGCAAAAAGGAACAGAGAAAAAAGAAGTGGGTGGCGGAACCGGTTTTATTGTTTCCAAAGAGGGAATGGTTCTAACTAACAAGCACGTGGTTTTAGACGAAGAAGCCGATTACACCGTTTTTACCAACGACGGCAAAAGTTTTTCTGCCAAGGTTTTAGCCAAAGATCCCATACAAGATTTGGCCATTTTGAAAATTGCCCAAGAGAAAATCGTTAATCAGGAAGGAAAATTAAGCTTAAAAGAATTTCCTCAAGTCCAGCTTGGCGATTCCGACAGCTTGCAAATAGGGCAGACGGTAATTGCCATTGGCAATGCTTTGGGAGAGTTTAGAAATACAATTTCAGTCGGAGTAATCTCTGGCCTGGGCAGAACCATTACCGCTTCCGGAGGCGGCTTGGTAGAAACAATAGAGGATGTTATTCAGACCGATGCCGCCATCAACCAGGGAAATTCCGGAGGGCCCCTCTTAAACTTGAAAGGAGAAGTCATCGGGATTAACACGGCTACCGTCCTTCAGGCTCAAAACATCGGCTTTGCCATTCCGGTTAATAAGGTCAAAAAAGACATTGAGCAAGTAAAAACATTGGGGAAAATTGTCTACCCTTTTTTGGGAGTAAGATATGTGGTGGTCAATGAAACAATTCAAAAAGAAAATAATTTGCCGGTTGATTACGGAGCCTGGGTTGTTAAAGGAAGCCAGGGAGAAGCAGCTGTTTTCCCTGGTTCTGAAGCCGAAAAAGTCGGCTTGAAAGAAGGAGATATTATTTTGGAGTTTGATGGAAAGAAAATTACTTCTGACAACAGTTTAGCTAAAATTATTACTCAATATAATCCGGGGAACAAGGTGGTTCTAAAAGTCTTGAGGGATGGCAAAGAAAAGATTTTCCAGGTTACCTTAAGCGAAAGAAGCGAGTAATAATATGGCCATTTTCCCGTCATCATTTATGATGAAACGGACTAACCCCAATTCTTGGTTTTATTTCTTTTATACCTTTTTTGAGAAAGGGGCTAGTTTAGGTTTTGAATAAAAAATAAATATTATTTCAAGGTTTAAACCAGCCTCTTTCCCAAAAGAGGTTTTTTGTTGCCCTTTGTAAAGCTGAATAACATAAAAGGAGGTCATATGATCATCGAAATGCGGAAAGGCGCGCAAAAATCGGAAATTAGACAGGTAGTGGCAAGAATTAGGGAATTGGATATGGAAGCGCAATTAAACGAGGGGTCGGAAAAGACGGTTATCGCGGTCTTAGGAAGCAACACCGGAGAGGTTGATACGCAAATCTTCGAAGTTCTGCCGGGAGTGGAAAAAGTGGTGAGGATTATGAAGCCCTATAAACTGCCTTCCCGAGATTTTAAGAAAGAAAACACGATTGTTAAGGTGAACGGCGTTGAAATCGGCGGCAAAGAAGTTGTGGTAATGGCCGGGCCTTGCGCCGTGGAAACGGAAGAGCAGGTTATCTCTACGGCGAAATTAGTCAAAAGCCAAGGAGCCAAGATTTTAAGAGGCGGGGCTTACAAGCCCAGCACTTCTCCCTTCGGTTTCCGCGGTTTAAGAGAGGAAGGTTTGAAGATTTTAGCCAAAGCCAAACAAGAAACGGGTTTGCCCGTAATTACCGAGGTTTTGGATCCGAGAGACGTTGGGATAGTGGCGCAATACGCCGATATTCTTCAGATAGGCACGCGCAACGCCCAAAACTTCCCGTTGTTGGAAGAAGTTGGCAAGACGAAACTGCCAGTTCTTCTGAAAAGGGGACTGAGCGCAACCATCGAAGAATGGCTTCAGGCGGCCGACTATATTCTGCGTTTAAGGGAAAACGGCCCCCAGTTGATTCTTTGCGAAAGGGGCATCAGAACCTTTTCCAACGCAACGAGATTCACTCTTGATATCAGCGCGGTGCCGGTGATAAAAGGATTGAGTCATTTGCCGGTTATTGTCGACCCGAGCCACGCTGCCGGCCATTGGAAACTGGTGCCGGATTTGGCGAAAGCCGGGGTGGCCGTTGGCGCTGCTGGACTTTTGATAGAAGTCCATCCCAATCCCAAAAAGGCGCTAAAAGATGGTCCTCAATCCTTAACCTTTTCCGATTTCAGCCGGCTGATGTCAGAATTGAAAGTTATCGCCAAGGCCGTTGGTCGAGAGATGTAATGCTAGATTTTATTTTTAGA
>MNWE01000006.1:0-7568 GCA_001872265.1 Parcubacteria group bacterium CG1_02_39_15 | reverse complement strand
CCGCTTTTGTAATAAAATGAGTATTTTCTCGTCATAAACCTAAGAGAAGCGAAAGGTGAAGAAGAGATTTATCTCTTCGACCTTTAAGTATATGGGAAAACAAATGAATCTAATTTTAGTCGTCCTTTTGCTCGTCGTTTTAAGGCAACGGCTTGGTTGGGTTCATCAATAAATAATCAATAATTAATAATCAAAAGCAGCAGTGAATCTGGCCAAGCAGCCAGATTTTTTGTTGTTTATAGCACCTTAAGGCATGTGACGGGGGTAGCTCAGCTGGCAGAGCATCTGGCAAACATCCAGAAGGTCGAGGGTTCGAACCCCTCTCCCCGCACCAGACCTATAATAGTCCCGCCCTGGCGGGACTTGATTTTTTTCATTTTTTTATCTAAAATTAAATCGATGAACGGTTCTCCGAATTTTACTCATAAAGCCCAAGAAACAATAGTAGCTGCTCAAGATCTGGCCAGAGAAAAAAACCAGCAGCAGATTGATGCCTTGCATCTTTTATTGGCGCTTTTATCTCAAGAGGAGAGCGTGGTTTTGAATTTGCTTCAAAGATTAGGAGCCGACATTGAAGGGCTGAAAAGAAAAACTAAAGCTGGTCTAGATAAGCTTCCGGTTATCGCTACCCCTCAAACCTTTGGCCAGTTTTATTTAACCCAAGATATGGCAAAAGTTCTTGACCGGGCGAGACAAGAGGCAATGAAAATGGGAGATGAATTTATTTCAGTTGAGCATTTGTTCTTAGCTCTCTTAGATACCGAAACCAAAGCCAAAGAAATTTTAGAAAAAGCCAACTTTTTGCAGTCAGGCGGCGGAGCCGCTGCTTTGGAGTTTGGCAAGTTGGATTATGATACTGCCTTAAAAGTTTTAGCAAAAATTCGTGGAGGCCACCGTATCACCGACCCGGAACCGGAGTCAAAGTATCAAGTGGTAGAAAAATATGCCAGAAATCTTACTCAGCTGGCAAGGAGCGGAAAATTAGACCCGGTTATCGGCAGAGGAAATGAAATCCGGAGGCTCATGCAGGTTTTAACCCGACGAACAAAAAATAATCCGGTTCTCATTGGCGAAGCCGGAGTGGGGAAAACGGCTATTGTTGAAGGTTTGGCTCAAAAAATTGTTGCTGGCCAAGTCCCCGAGTCACTGAAAGAAAAAGAGATTATCGGCTTGGACTTGGGATCTTTAGTGGCTGGCACCAAATATCGGGGAGAGTTTGAAGACAGAGTGAAGGCGCTCTTGAAAGAAATTAATCGGGCTCAAGGCCATTATTTATTGTTTATTGACGAACTGCACACTTTAGTGGGAGCCGGAGCGGCCGAAGGAGCGATTGACGCCTCCAATTTATTGAAGCCGGCTTTAGCTCGGGGCGAATTAAGGGCCATTGGCGCCACCACTTTAAAAGAATACCAAAAATACCTTGAAAGAGACCCGGCTTTGGAAAGGAGATTCCAGCCAATTTATGTTCAAGAACCCACAATTGAAGATACCATTGCCATCTTAAGGGGGCTGAAAGAAAAATACGAATTGTATCACGGCGTCAAAATCGAAGATTCGGCTTTGGTGGCTTGCGCCCAGTTGGCCGCCAGATACATTACCGACAGATTTTTGCCGGACAAAGCCGTGGATTTAATGGACGAAGCCATGAGCTCTTTAAGATTGGAAATTGAGTCCGAGCCGACCAAACTGGAACAACTTAGAAAAGAAATTCAGAAATTGGAGCTCGCTGAGACTTCGTCTCATCTCGCGCCTCGCTCCGCCAAACGGAGCTCGGCGATAGAAAAGCAAATTCTCAACAAAAAGCAGAGGAAGCAAAAGGCAGCCTCTAAGCAGTTAGCCGATCTAAAAGAAAAAGCAAAGATAATTGAGGCTAAGTGGCAGTCGGAAAGAGAAACTATTCTTAAAATTAGAAATCTAAAAAAAGAGATAGACGTTGCCCGTTTTGAAATAGAGAAGGAACAGGTAGCCGGCAGTTTGGAAAAAGTAGCCGAGATCCAATACGGAAAAGTTCCCCAACTGATGAAAGACTTAAGAGCGGCCGAAAGAAAATTAGCCCGATTTCAAAAAAATCGGCCCCTTCTGAAAGAAGAAGTTTTTGAAGAAGACGTGGCCCAGGTGGTTTCGCGCTGGACCGGTATTCCGGTCACCCGGCTTCTGGAAGAGGAGGCCAGAAAATTAGAAAAAATGGAAGAGATTATTGCTCGCCGGGTAGTCGGCCAAGAGGAGGCAATTTCAGCTATTGCCAATGCCATTCGCCGGAGCCGAGCCGGCATTTCAGAAGAAAATCGGCCCCTGGGCTCTTTCCTCTTTTTGGGGCCAACCGGGGTGGGAAAAACCGAAACCGCGAGAGCCCTGGCTGGATTTCTTTTTAATGATGAAAATGCCCTGATTCGTTTGGATATGTCAGAATACATGGAAAAACACACCGTTTCCAAAATGATAGGTTCTCCCCCGGGCTACGTCGGTTACGAAGAAGGCGGCCAATTAACAGAAAAAATCAGAAGAAGGCCTTATTCCGTTATTTTGCTTGATGAGGTTGAGAAAGCTAGTTCCGAAGTTTTTAATATTTTACTTCAAATTTTAGAAGACGGCAGATTAACTGATGCCAAAGGCAGAACTGCTTCTTTCAAAAATGCTATTTTAGTTATGACTTCCAATATCGGTTCAGAGCACATTGCCAGAATGAGCTCTTTGGGATTTTTAGAAAGTGAAACTGCTGAGAAGCAATCTCTAAAAGACAAAGTCATGGAAGCGCTCAAAGAGGAATTCCGGCCGGAATTCTTGAATCGAATTGACGAAATCATCATCTTTAACTATCTTGGCAAGCCGGAAATTAAAAAGATAGTTGATTTGGAGCTGGACAAGGTGATTAATCGTTTGCAAAATAAAAAAATTGAGATTAAAGTGGCCGAAAAGTCCAAAGAGCTTTTGGCTGAAAAAGGATTTGACCCCAATTTGGGCGCCCGGCCTCTGAAAAGAGTAATCCAAAGAATAGTTTTAAATCCGCTTTCCCTCAAGATTGTCGCTGGAGAAATAAAAGAAGGGGACAGCTTAGTGGTTGACGCTGAGAAAGACCAGATTGTTTTTAGAACGCCAAAAGACCTAATTAAAACTGGTTCCAAAAAAACAGAAGAAAAGGTTTTAGTTGAATAATGCCCAAGAATATTTTCAAAATTATCTGCTTTTTCCTTTTGGGAGTGGCTGGCGGAATCTTCGCCGACCAAATTCTCTGGCCTTATTTTATAGAAAGGCCGCTTTTTTATCAGTACCGATTGGAGCAAAGCCCGGTTTATGTTACCGAGAGAAAAGAAGTAACCATTCAAGAAAATGTCGCCCTGAAAAATGCCGTTGAAAAAGTAGAAAAAGCGGCAGTAGGAGTAAGAGCTGAAAAGCTAACGGGGAAATTTACAGAAGGTTCGGGATTAATTTTAACTTCAGACGGTTTGGTGGTCACTTTGGCTGAATTGGTGCCCCAAGGTTCGGAACTCAGTTTTTTTATTAATGACAAACAAACTCATTATCAAGTTTTAAAAAGGGATTTAAAAGAAAACTTAGCCCTGATAAGGCTTGAAGAAGCCAACCTGTTTACCGTGAGCTTTGCCAATTTAGACAAATTAAAACTCGGAGAAAGAGTTTTTTTAGTGGCTACAATCTTTGAAAAAAAGAAACCTTCAAAATTTGTTAATGAAGGAATTGTCAAAAGTTACAGTTCAGACAATATTGCAACCAATATGTTTGAAAAATACTACGCTGCTGGGAGTCCTTTGTTTAATATCGAAGGGGAAGTGCTGGGGCTAAATACCATTGACCTTGAGGGCAAGGTAACGGCTATCCCCATTTCCAAAATCAAAACATTCGCCGGCTTTTAACCTTGACTTTTTGATAAAAAAATTGTATAGTTCAATATAGTTGGAGGGCTAAATCATTAGCTCTTTTTCATTATCTATATCTAAAATTCTTACAGAGAAAGGAGGGCTCTGATGGAAATAAAAGTTGGAATGTTAGGACTAGGTACGGTTGGAACTGGAGTTTATCAACTCTTCCAGAAAAACCAAGGACTCTACCAAAAAGAATTGGGTTGCCAGATTAATATCACCAAGATTGCTGTGGCTCACCCAGAAAAGGAAAGAAAGGTTCAAGTGCCAGCGGGCGTGCTAATCGAAGATGCTACAGAGATTCTTGAAGACCCGGAAATCCAGGTGGTTGTCGAGCTTATTGGTGGCGGAAAAAGTTTTGAGTACGATTTAAACGCTCTCAAAGCTAAAAAACACCTCATTACTGCTGATAAGTTTTTGATAGCCACTGGGGGTGATGAACTTTTTCGGGTAGCAGCGGAAAACAATGTTAACCTGATGTTCGGTGCCAGCGTGGGCGGCGGGCTTCCGGTTATCCGCTGGCTCAAAGATGGTTTGAGGGCAGACAAAATCAAAAGATTGATGGCCATTGCCAATGGCACCACCAACTTCATGCTGGCAGCGATAGCGGTTCTCAGCTATGATACAGCACTCAGTTTGGCCATCAGCAAAGGTTATGCTGAGCCCGACCCCAGTTTTGATGTAGAAGGCTTAGATACTGCCTATAAACTTGCCATTCTAGCCCGATTAGCTTTTCGCCGACGGGTGAGCTTTAAGGATGTCTACCCGGTAGAAGGCATCACTGCCTTGGAGCCGGCTGATTTCACCTACGCTAACAGATGGGGTTACGTCATCAAATTGATCGCCTGGGCCGAGGATAGAAATGGGAAGCTTGATCTTCGAGTCCACCCCATGTTCATACCCGAGGAACATCCCTTAGCTCAGATTGTCGGGGTAAATAACGGTTTCTACGTAGAGGGTGAAGCAATTGGCGAACAAACCTTGGGTCCTGGTTTGGGAGCGGGTCCCGAACCGACAGCTAGCACCGTTATTGCCGACCTTTTACAGGTTTGTCAGGATATCAAAAACAGCCAAGTTAGCTCCTACCCGATTAATGCTCTGGAAAAAGCGGAGACTTATCCTGTCACTATGATAGTTAACCGTTATTACTTGAGGTTAGCCCTGGCTAACGAAGCAGGCGCTTTAGCGGAAGTGACCAATATTCTCAAAGATTTCGGAATAAGCATTTCTGCTTTTGATCAGCCAGAAACCACCAATCCCGAAGCTGAGGTAGCTTTTATCACTTGGCCGACTGAGGAACTAAACATCTACAAAGCCAGCGCTCGTTTTCAGGAAAATCCCAAGGTCAAAAAGGCCTACCCGCCAATCAGAATTTTATCCGAAGAGGAGAAAGGAGGCGATGATGGCGAATAAGGAAGTTGTTGTCCAAAAATATGGCGGCACATCGGTAGCTACTCCAGAAAGAATAGGGAGAGTGGCCGACTATATTGCAAAAGTAGCCGAAGATAAAAATATAGTAGTTGTAATTTCGGCTATGGGCGAAGAGACAGACCGATTGCTGCGGCTGGCTAAAGAAGTCTACGGCGGTGAACCACCAAAAGGAGAATTAGATAAGTTACTGGTTACTGGAGAAGATCAATCAGCACCTTTGTTGACCTTGGCAATTATGCGTCGAGGACGGACGGCCACTTCACTCGATAGCCGAGCCATAGGATTAGTATGTGATCCGAAAGGTAGAGTAAAAGGAGTTCGGGACGTGAGCAAGATAAAGATGCTATTAGATCAGGAGCAAGTGGTAATTATCACTGGCTACCAAGGTATCGTTGAAGAAACAGGCGAAGTCTCTACCCTTGGCCGAGGCGGTTCGGAAATAACCACTGTTGCTCTGGCTGCGGCTTTAGGAGTAGGACGTTGCGAGGTTTATAGTGATGTAGATGGAATCTATGCTACTGATCCACGGATTGTCCCGGCCAAGAGGTTTGATAAAATCTCTTATGAACAACTAGTTCCGCTTGCGGGAGCAGGCGGCGGAAAGTTGATGGCCCGCTCCGTTAAGTTAGCTGAAAAGCTAGGAGTAGAGATTAAGGTTCTGTTGAGTCCGAGCTTTGGCCAGACAACTGGAGGAACCTTGGTTTGTTCGGGCAGTACCTTGGAGAAAATGGAGGGCTTGGAGACCCAAGCTGGCATAGCGGTTCGAGAACTAAGGCTAATTAAAGTTTCGAACATTCCTCACGAACCAGGGATGGCTAATCAAATTTTTGAAGCTATATCTGATATTGTTATTAGGGATGTAGTTCAACCGCCACCAAAGGATCAAGCTGAGATTTCCCTACTTTGCCTGCCCGAATACTCATCTATAATTTTATCAAGGTTGCACGGAGTAAAAGAGTCTGGAGCAGCGGGCGAGATCAAGCCATCAGATCCTCTTATTGTTGCTGGATTGACCTTAGTGGACACTTTGATGGAAGATGAGTCCGGCTATCTAGCAAGGATAACTAGAGCTCTTGCCCGGATAAAAGTTAACATTGAGATGCTTTTCTCTTCTGGTATAGCTATATCAGTTGTAGTGAAAGAAGAGAGCTACACAAAAGCAACTCAAGCTCTAGCCGAGGAGTTCGGGCTTTTAGCCTGAAAGGAGGTGCGTATGAAAGAAGACTTCCAAGACTTCATTCGCTGGATAGAAGATCAATTACTCTTGATTCCAACACACTTATCTCACAATTGAGATACATTTCTTACAATTGAGGGGCGCTCACGCGTCCCTCAAACTATTTCTATCATACGCCATAATACGACGATCGTCGTATTATGGCGTATAGTGTTTTGATTAATTTAATTTAAATATCTTTTTAAGCTCGTCGGTTTTGCCGATATCTTCGGCTAAAATTAACCTCATTTCCTTTTCGGTCAGCCCGAAAAAATCTCTTAAAAGCTCTATTTCGTCGCGACAATTAAAGGGATGAATCCAAACGCTTTTTTGTAAAGGGTAAAACCCCAATTCTTTTAATTTGCCCCGGAAAGCATCTCGATAAAATCTTTTCAATTGGGAGATGTCGAATATCACAAACCTCCATTTTCGATCCCATCTTTTCGGCCTTTTGATTCGTAAAGCATCGATCTGGAGCCACCCCGCTTTCTTTTTACCTTTTTCAGTAAGAGAAATATAAATTTGGTGATTTTTCTTTTCAATTTTAATACAACCTCGCCTTCTTAGTTTATAAAAAGCGTCGTAGACTTGTTTACTTTTATATTTTTTCTTCCGAGTGAAGTTTTTTAATAAATTTAGGCCAAAATAAGGTGATGTAGCAGCAATAGTTACGGCACCGGCAACCAATAACCAGTGGAGGGTATCTTTTATAATTTCTGATTTGGGTTTCCGAAAATAATATTTGTATTTAGTCATAATTCTCTTTCCTCTTTTATTATACGCCACAATACGACGATCGTCGTATTGTGGCGTAGTTGAGTTATCCACAGGGGGAAGGTTGCGGGGTGGTTTGGAAATAGATATGATAATAAAATATGTTTAAAGTTGGAGGGTTTAAAAAAATTGGAAAAAAGAAAATTATTTTTTTGATAATTATCATTTTACTTCTCTTAATTGGAGGAGTTTTTTGGTGGCAAGAGGATAAGATAGAAAGTTTTTTGGAAAGTAAAAAACTAGAAAAAATGGTCGCGCCATCCAAAGATTAT
>MNWE01000018.1 GCA_001872265.1 Parcubacteria group bacterium CG1_02_39_15 | reverse complement strand
GAAGGGCGCTTCTTCTTCCCTGACCCTTTGCTTCTCGAAGAAATAGAACGCCAAAACTTGGTTGCTATCAGATATGTGGATGATCTTGGTAGCGTCACAGAAGATTATCCCTTTAACCCTAGTAATTCTCCCCGCGGGATTATTGCCATAACTTCGCCCAATGGGCGTCATCTTGCCTGCATGCTTCATCCAGAACGACTTTTTCAGAAATGGCAGTGGCCGTGGATGCCCGAAAAATGGAAGATTGCCTTAGAAGCTTCGCCTTGGCTGAAGTTCTTCCAGAATGCTATAGAATGGTGTAATAACCAAAAGCCTGCTCAATAAGAGCAGGCTAATTATTTACCCGATGTTCTTCGAGTAGACAACTTTATTTCTTGATTAGTTTGATGCCGAGGCCAGCAATTTGAGCGCCGCCAAAGATTAAAAGGCCGGCCAGCATTGCCCAAACGCCCAAATTAAGCATTTTCGGTACGGTATCTACCGGTACGATTCCTTTTATTTGTTCGCTAATCATTTTCCCCATTTGTTCTTGTAACAACGCTTCCGCGCTGCCTTTTTGGGCTAAAGGAGTTTTTGCTTCTTCTCCCATTTTAAAAAGTTCGGGTAAGTCGGCTTGGGCAGTTAAAATATTGTAGGAAGACATTAAAGTCCAGCCGATAATTGCCACTCCGGCTATTAATAAAATCCAGCCAAAAATTTTTGTAGCATTTTCCATTACCTTAGTATAACAAATAAACAAGGGCTAGCAACAGCTAGCCCACAAACAAAATAAGTTGGATTGGTCTATGACCAGTATTTTCTCGGATGAGTTTTCTCCCAGGATTGCTGACACGCGGCATCGCGTTTCACATAATATTTTCCCCTTCTCAGTCGAGCTTTGTCGATGTTTTGATGGCAATCAGGACAAATGTTGTAACTTCCATCCTCGATTCTTACCAAAGCGGCTTCAATATCTTGGAGTTCTTCTTTTAAACTCCGATGGTTTTGCCGATTAACTGCCAATGGATTGAGTCTGTCGCCCTTCTCATAATCACCAGTTAGGATATTTCGTTCTTCCTCCTCACACTTCTCTATCTGCGCTTGGGTTGTCTTTTTTTCCTTTAAAAGTGCTTGTTTTGCTTCCCGTAGAAACTTCTCGTCTATCATTTCGTCTCCTTTCAGACGCGAATTCCCTTATGTAGTTGCTAAGGTCCTATAAAAGACTTCAGTATATAAAAAAACCTGGGCCAAGTCAAGACCCAGGCAAGGTTTTATTTTTATTCTTTAAGAAGGTCGTTTAATTCTTCGAGGGTGTCTTCTGGAATAATTGGCCTTTCTCCTGCCGGAGTTCTCCCGGGATAACGCCAGGCAGAAACAATTGTAATTCCCCCCGGCTTTTTAAATACCACGTACATCGTCCAGGCTTCGGTCGGATGTTTTTTGGTGCCGGTGATTTGCATAGCAGCTGTGGTTCCTGGCGCTATCCCCTCTTCTCTTCTGTTAGGTTTGCGGATAATCTTTAGCACTCTTTTTTCTGAAAAACGATACTGCCGCATTTTCATCTGAGAATGCTTAGTCCAACGAACCTTTTCTTCTTTCGGCAGCTTTAATCGCATTTTAAATTATTTTAATAATTTGAATATTTCTTTGTGTGAAGAAATAATCGGAATTGGCTTAGGAATTCTTTTATCTCTATTCCTAATGTTGGGGCAGAAATAAATAAATTTAACCTTCGCTGCAGCACTCGTTTTATAATCACTGAAAGCATCACCGATATAATAAACTTCTGTTTTTGCTAAACCCATCTTTTTAGTTGTTAAATTTAGCGCTTCGGGTGATGGCTTTCCTTTTCTATACATTTCGCACCAAATAATATTGTTTTTAATTTTCTTTAACGATGTAAAAATATTTAATATTTCCTCAACGCGAGCCTTAAGAGCAGAAGTGCAAATCCAAATTTTGTACCCCTTTTGCGTTAATTGATTAATTACTTTTAATATCCCGGGGAACAAAATTGCTTTGTTTATATTATCTATTACATATTTTTGTTTTGCTTTTATAAACTTTCTGAGTAAATATTTTTTGTTCCGAGGTAAAATCATTTTGGCAGCGGCTTCGGTGGATATCCCCTTTTGATTAAGCAGCATTTCTTTTGAAATGGGGACATTAAATTTTTCCCCAGCATAAAGCCAGGCGGCTTCGTGAATTTTTGTCGTTGAGACGATTGTTCCATCCAGGTCATAAATTACGCCTTTTATTTTTCTGTCAATTCCCAATTTATCACCACAATTTTTGCAAAAATGAGCTTCGGCCAGTATCCCGCCCTTTTTGCTCCAAACATGCCAAGATTTATACATCTTTTTGCCGCAGTTGTCGCAAGTAAATGTCTTAAAAACTCCTTTCATCCTTAATGTGTTAAGCTTAGCTTTACACAAATTGCAAAAATGAACAGGCGTGCGATAGCCGCCTGTTCTAAGTTGGTGGTGCCAGGCCTTATGTATATATTTCTGGCAACTTGCGCACCTAAATCCTCGATATTCCGGCTTATCGCTTATTTTCCAAGTTTTAACAATCCGTAATAAGTTTTTTTGTTCCATTTAGCGAATCTCGTAGGTGATGGTGACGGTAACCTCTATTTTGTTTTCACCGGTTTCTATTTGTGGCGCTGCCTCACCGCTAGAACTTATCGTAAGAAATGATTTCGTCTAAGCTTTTTCTTGATTTGGGTCTTCCTTTTTCTGCCGGAAAGCCCAAGGGCATCAAAGCTACTACTTTATACTCTTCCGGGACTTCTAAAACTTTTTTCACTTCTTCTTGAGAGAAAGCACCAATCCAGCACGTGCCCAGCCCCTCTTCAGTCGCTTGTAAGGTCATATGATCAACAGCAATAGCTAAATCAATGGCATAAGCTGGGTTTCCAGACCTCATTATATGCTCTGGCTCCAAAGCAACTGCTGCAATAATAACGGGGGCTTCGGCAATAAAACCTTGGCCTGCGGCCTCGGCTACCTCCCTCCTTTTGTTATCATCTCTAACTACTACAAATTTACACTCCTGCTCATTGTGGGCTGAAGGAGCTAATCTGGCCGCTTCCAGCACCCTCTTTAATTTCTCTTCTGGCACTGAGTCAGCTTTATAACTTCGGCAGCTGTATCTATTTTTGATTGCTTCAGCAACGTTCATATTGGAGATAAATTTTAAAATTCATCGACTATTTTAATATTATGGTTGGCGATTAAATCACCTTAAAAACTTAGAGGCCTAGTTCCGTCGCAACGCCCTGCATTGCCTTTAGGCCAACTTCAACAAATTCTTCTAATTTTAAGTTTAAAAGCTCTTCGCATTTTCTAATAATTTCCCGATTGGCGCCTCGGGCAAAAGCTTTTTCTCCAAAACGATTTAAAACGTTTTCTACAGTTAAATCGGCTAACTTCTTTGAAGGTAGAACCAAAGTTGCTGCCACAATCAAACCGGTTAAGGGGTCAGCGACAAAAAGCGCCTTTTCCATTAAAGTTTGGGCGGGAATTCCGTGAGCTTCATTATGGACTTTAACCGCCTGACAAATGTCCTTTTCTAAACCAAAATCTTCCAGCATTTTAGCTCCCACTAAAGAGTGCTGGGATAAATCATTTTTAACTCTGTCATAATCAATGTCGTGTAGAAGTCCGGCTAAACCCCATTTTTCCACGTCTTCGCCAGGTCGATGAGCCAAAGCCCGCATTATCGCTTCTACCGCCAAGCAATGCTTAATCAAATTCTGGTTAGAGAGGTTTTCTTTTAATAATGTTAATGCCTCTTCTCTGGTCATACTTAATTATTTTATCATCTATCCGAGCGATAGTGAAGGGTAAACAAGAAGCGCGACCCTTAAGTGTTAGAATTAGAGTCGCGCCATTAAAAGAGTTTCCCCTGGACACCTGCTGGCGTCTTTTTTGGGGAACGTGGTTTGGAGCGGTCTTCGCTGAAGATCGTGTTGACTTGCTCTTGGAGTTGTCGGTAGTCTGCTTCAGGGATACTCAGAGTATCTATATCTAGGACTTGTACTCCGTATCGCAGGCGAGAAATCTCTTGAGGGACCCCATCGCTACCCATTGGCCGAGCATAGCCAATTTCGATATCGCCTATTAAGGCAGTCAGCATTACCGCTTTACCGTTGACCCTTCGGACATTGGTGATCTCGACTGTCACCGCTCACCTTCCTTTCCCTATTCGGATGAGAATTAGGCAAAATGCCTTTAACTGCTTAAATTATACTAAAAATTTCCAAAAAAGTCAATATTTGAAGCTTTTTGGCACAACGACCAACACCAATCTCAAAATTACTTCTTTAGAATCTTTGATATATTTCCCGGGGAAATCAAACCAGATTCTCAAAAATTTCTCATTAGAGAATTTTCTTATTCCCCTTTTTAAGCTTGGGTCAATAAGCGTAATATTATTTTTATCAATATCAGCCACAACCGAATAATGCCCGTCGTCTTCAAAAAACCAATCAACGATTACCGGAACTTTCTTTTTTACAAAATATTTTAAATTATCCAGAGAGCTTTTCTTTTTCAAATATGTTTTAAATCCAAAATATTTAGCTGCCTTGATTAAACCCTTAATTGAGCATCCCTTTCCTCTGGTAGCGCCAGCCGCCTTTGCGATTTTAGTTTCAGAAACCGAAACTCCATAGTAATCAAAAATTATTTTTAAGGAGGCCGGGCCGCAAAGTCCCGGCGTTTGACGAAAAGGTTTTAATCTCATTGACTAAACAAATTAGTAATTAAATAATGATATTTTAATCGCGGCCGGCCCTTCCAGGCTTGATAAAATTTTTCTTGCCACTCTTTTTTCCAAAAAGACGCTTCCGGTAAAAACAGGAAGCCGTCTTTGTATCCCAGCCAGCGAGTTTGGAATTGCGAATGAAGCAGAGCGATTTGGGCGCAAAGTAAAGCTGATTCCTGATTTTCTGTTGTTGAACCTCGCAAGCAGACTTCTTCCCTGCAGATTTTTCTAATTAAAGTAGGAAAAACTTCTATTAGGTTTATACCCAAAACAAAGCCTCTTTTTTCTAATTTCTCAACTATTTCTAAAGCAAATTTATGGAATTCCGACATTAAAGCCGGCGGAATCGGAGCAACCCTTTCTTTTCTAAAGATGCTGGTAGATAAGAATTTTTCATAGAGTCGCATCTTTCCTTTCCCCCTGCCTCTTGTTAAGGGAGCATCAATGGCAATTACGTCGGTATTCTTTAAATAAGGCGTAATTGTTCTTAAAACGCTTTTTCCAAAAACATCTTTTAACAAGATTTTATTTTTCTTTGCGTTCAAGACACAAACTCCAGTTGTTCTTTTTTCTTTCCATCCTAAATCAATCCCGATATAAAATTTATTTTCAACCACCAAGTTTTTATTTATAAAAATGAAGGTGAAGAAGAGGACCTAGTCCTCTTCGCCCCGTTTCATCATTATGGCTGCAAGATATCTTCGGTGCGGCCATTAATTGAAATAACAACTTCATCTACCGTGGGAAATTGTTTTAGGGTTTGTGTAATTTGAGCTCGAATAGCCGAAACTTTGCAAGAGCCGCCAACTTGGAATTCTAATTGTTCGTCAAAATCAACTTTAGCTACCCCATCTTTTATGGTTAAACTCTGAATCCTTACTCCGGGATTTATATTTGAAACAAAACCTTGATTAATTTCTTCTTGCGTCGCGCCTCTCAAAAGAGCTTCCAAGCTAGCTTGGGCTACGGCCTCGGTTTTGGCAACTTGTCTTTCAACGGCAATGGTCCGGGAGCAATCAAAATAAGGCTCATTGGCAAAACGCGAGTCATTTAAAAATATATTTACTGTCATTAATTCTGAAGGGGCTTTTGTTATTTCTTTAAAGCTAACTGGAATTATCAGCTCATCTGCGTTTTCTGGCAGGCCCGAGGGATTATTTTTTTCTGGCCAGCTATAATTCACAACAAAACTCAATAATCCCAAAAAGATTATGAATATCAGTAAGAAAAATATTTTTTTCACAGCCGTTTTTTTTATTTAATCTCTAAAAGTTCAACTTCAAAGATTAAAGTGGCGTTGGGAGGAATCGCATTGCCCGCTCCAGTTTCTCCATATGCCAGTTCCGGCACAATGATTAACTTTCTTTTCTCGCCGACTTTCATTCCCAAAACCCCCTGTTCCCAGCCCGCTATCACCCGACCCGCTCCGAGTGTAAAAGAAAAAGGTACTCCCCTATCTAAACTTGAATCAAACTTTGTTCCATCCTCCAACGTCCCCGTGTAATGAACGGAAGCCGTATCGCCCGTATCAGCCAATTCTCCGGATCCCTCTTCTAAAACTTCTATTTTTAATTGCCCCTTAGTGCAATCGCCTCGGTAGAGGTCCCATTCGTCACATTGTGAGCCGTCTGGAAAAATGCAAAATCCCCTTTCTCCACTCTTAAAGGTTTTATTCTCCGTGATGCCTTCTTGCTCCTCGCAATAAACTGCAGCAGGATTGGCTAATCGAGGTTGCTTTTCCTCTTTCTCCAAAGCTCCCTTTTCATAAAAGCCGAAATAATAAATTAAACCGACAACAATTAAAACGAGAACAACTATTAATATTTTTTTCATAGATTTTATTTTTTAATAAATTATAAACCCGACCATTTTATTCTATCAAAAAACAGCCCCAGAGCAAGCAGTAGCGATGAAATATAAAAACCGCCTCTCGTTGATCACCCGAGCGAAGCAAAGGGTGGAAAAGAGTCGAATGGCTCTTTGACTACTTGGCGGTTTTGAATAAATAGATACTTCTTACGGCTGCTACCAATTCCGACCGCGAGGGTCGGGGTGTGCGTCTTCAGGGTCGAATGGCGGCCCGGAAAGACAAAGGAAGACCACTTGCGGGAAAGAATTCGCTGGTCTGGCAGCATGGAGAGCGCCGAGAAAAAGGTAAACTCCATCTTAAAGTTTTGGTTTCGAAAATTTTATTGTCGCTGCTAAAATAAAGCCAAAAATAAGCCAAACCGTAAATCCCGAAATTGTTGTAGTGAGTGTAATGGTTTTAGTAAGAAAAGCCGGCACCCCTCCGATTACCACTAAACAAATTAACCCCCATATTATCCCGGCTAGCCAAATATTGAGAAGCGGCAGCCGTCTCAAAAACGTCACGAATAATATTCCTAAAATTCCACCCAGAACCGTGTGAAATAAAAAAATGTCGCATCTCTCCGTAATGCCTACGAAGGAGAAAAATGCCGAGGGTCCAGCCAGGCCGATATAAACTAAATCAACCACTGCGCCGCCAATTAATCCGCCCAGAAAACCTTTTAACGTATCACTTAACTTAACCATAGGTTATTTTTCTTTTTGCTTATCACCTTTTCTCCATTTTACGCTTTTTAACAATGGGGCATACAAATCGTCTTCTATGTTTATATGGAGCTCTTGAAGTTCTTTTTTTGAAGGATTTCTATTTTGAAATTTTACAAAAGGAACATCTTCAATAATCGCTAAAGGAGTTTGTTCGTTTCCCTCTCCCATTATCAGAACGGCTGAAACGGCCAAGGCGTCTGAAACATTTGCTTTTGTCACTTTGAGTTTTTTCCCAAATATGTCTGGCTTGCCAATATAATTGTTAAGAGCAACGAAGCCGCTGTGAGCGATTGCTACTCCCGTTGTCCCCCATCTTAGCGGAGTTGTTTTGCTGTCGGTAATAATCACTCCAGCTTTTTTAATTGAAAATCTGTCGCATAAGTATTGCCGCACCTCATCAGCTGTTTTTTGCGGATCTTTTGGCCAAAGAATAAAATATCCGTTTCCATTAGACTCATCTATCCCTGCGGTTGGGATCAAAAGATTATTCTTGATAGTTAAAGTAATATTATATTTATTTTCTTCTGCCGGTAAAAAATATTCTGCTTCTTGTTTTATAAGTTCTTTCTTGTCCGCCTTTTTTATTTTAACTACTCTTGCCTGGCATATCGAAATAATTTTAGAAGTAATTACCAAGATTGATCCTTCGCTAAGAGACTTCAAGTATTTATCTAAAATCTCAAACAGATTCTGTTTATAGGGTTTTATTTTATGAGTTTTTATCGGAAAAACTTTCATGCTTTAGGCTAAATTTTGGACGCGTCTTTTAGCCACTGGCCGTATTTGCAATCCGGACTATGCAGAGGCGGCGCTTCTCTTCTTAACAGGGCAACCGCATCTTTAAAAAGCTCTGGAACGTCTAAGGGATTGGTTTCTATTTCGTGAAGTTCTTCTCTGAAGGGCAATCTGCCGCCAAATCCATTTTTCTTGTCAACCACATAAAAAGCCAGATAGCCCTTTCTGGGAGTTTGAAAGCCGTTCTTTTCTAAAAGATGAGTATAAATGTCCATCTGCAGCTGAAAACGGTCATAGACCGTCGCTACCGCGCTGCCAGTGGATTTATAATCCATTGGCGCCAATTTGCCATCGGCGAACTCTAAAATATCATCTACTGCCCCAAAAAGAGTGGCGTCTAATTCTGAATCATAAAACCTTATTCCGGCAAGATTGCTCCGCCATTGATTTAATAAGCTTTGATTTGGGAAAAGCTTGGCCGGAATATTGTTGGACAAAAGCAAAGGGTGGGGTTCTCCCTTGGCTCGGTAACCGTCAAATTCCTGTTTTAAAAGCGTATCTACGGCCGTATTAAGCGCATAAGGATAAGGCGGCGGCCTTCTGATGCCCATTTTTTTCTCCAGCCAAAAACAGCAAGGACACTCTAAAAATAGGTTTAAAGAATTGGGCGAAAGTTTTATTGGTTTATTGTTCATTGCCCCATTCTAACAAAAAATCGCCCCTTAAGCGAGCTTTTCTTTTAACCTTGGTCTAAATTGTCATATTTATTTGTTGCTTTTTCCTTCAACTCGCCGATGTTCTAATCTCGTCGCCACACTTCTTACCCTAATTTTAGTTTTAGGAAGGAAAGCCATCTTTTTCCTAAAAACTCTCTTTTGAGAATATTTTTTCATAACATTTCTTTTAATAAGGTTTGAATATACTCTACCGAAGAGTCGTTTAATATCAAAATGTCGTAAGTTTTTTTATACGGCTCCAGATTTTCATTTACCGCTTCGTTCAGAAAACCTATCTTTATTAAATTATCATAATCAAAGCCTTTAATCATTTCCACGTCTTCTAAATTATCTCCTAATAATAGAACGTTTCTCCTGCCTTTGACTTTCTCATAAATTAAGGGAAAATCACGGACAACAGTTTCATCTTTATTCAGAGAATTGATTATTGGCTTTTTCACGCCGATGGCGTTGCCCTGTTCATCCCACAAAAATGAATTAGAAATTATGTAAATATTTGAGGATAACTTATCCTCTTTTTCAAGAAACATTGAAATTACATCTCCTCCCAGGCCGCTGGCTGACATAATGACCAAAGGAATCTCATGTTTTTTTAATAAATCAAAAAGGTCTCCAATTCCCTCTCTTAACTTCATCTTTCCCGATTCCGCCACCATTTTTAAGTGTTTTTTATTCAAACCGGTTTTAATCAATAAATCAAAGTGGCTCAGCCACCATTCTTCCATCGCCTTTTTCTTCTCTTCAACCGGAATTTTTGAGTCAATTTCAATTGGATGATATTTCTCAGAAAGAGCTTGGGCTTTTTGGACATAATCGTCACCCAAATATTCGCTGCTACTTCTTAGAACTGAAATTAGAGAAGGAACCCTTTCTCCTCCCACAAAAGCATAGGTTAAAGTCCTTTCAAAATCTGAAAGGATGTGTAATTTTTTGGCTCCGCCTTTTTTAAATTCCTCTTTTAGTTTCTCTAAATCCGATGGCCTTGGAATAACCACATTTTCTAACATGATATCTTATCCTATCAATTAAATAATTTTCGCAATTCTATTTTCGCCTGCCCCAAAATTCGCTTTCTGTCGGGTTTCAAGTTTTTTCCGGCGCGGTTAATATAAAAATTAAGCATAGACATGGCTGATTGAAACGGCGTTCCTTTGCGGTTTAAACTCATCTCAGCTGATTTTTTAAGAGAAGCCGCAATTTTTTGCGGGTTATCCCAGGTAAAGACGCCCTCTTCCAAATCCAAAGCAAAACTATGCTTGGTAACATAGGTAGCCCATTTTTTATTTTTAGACTTTTTTTTCTTTGTACTTTTTAAGAAGTCTCTGAAGTTCATCTTTCACCGTATTAATCGCTTTGTAAATGTTTTTCTCTCTTGCTTCAGACCTAAGAACTTTACCCGGGACTTTAATGCTTGCTTCTGCATAATAAATATTTCCTTTTTGGTGATGGCGAGTTTCAAGAGCTACTTCAACGAAAGCATCAAGCGGCATATTAATATCCGGGATAAACCTATCCAAAGTGCCGATTTTTTCTTCAATCGCTTTTTTTATCGTTGGGGTCAAATCTAAATTTGTTGCTTTAATAGTAATTCTCATTTTATAAAAACTTCACAAATTTATTATTCTTATCAACCAGAATATTTTTCGGACTTATTGGATTATCGGTCAATTCAAAGCCCATAATAATAACTTCGTCACCTTTTTTAATTAAACGAGAAGCAGCTCCATACATGATTATTTTCCTAGAATCTCTTTTTTCTTCAATTACATAAGTTTCTAACCTTACTCCGTTAGTGTTATCCACTACCAAAACCCTCTCTCCGGGCCAAAGCCCAACTTTCTCTGTAAGGGTTTTATCTATCCCTATGCTTCCTACATAATTTAAATTTTTACCAGTAACTGTTGCTTTGTGAATTTTTGACCTTAATAACCACCTCATTTTGATTATATTTTAGTAATTAAATCCCATTTAGTGCCTTTGCCGTCTAAAACAATCATGGCATGGAAATCCTGATAGATTTTAACATCTTTTGGTAAGTTTTTTTGGAATAAATCTTGAAGATAATGATAAGAATGATTTTGACTAAGTTTACGTTTTTTAACAAAACGGCGAGTATACTCGTCAACCACAAAAATCGGTTTATCTCCAGCATAAAGCAAGATGGAATCAGCTGTTTCTGGCCCAATACCAGAAAGTTTAAGAAGCTGCTCCCGGCAAGTTTTCAAATCTTGCTTGAAAAATTTCTCTAAAGATTTGTGACGTTCAACAATAAACTTACAAAGCTGGAAAAGCCGTTGAGACTTTTGCTTATAGAAACCCGATGGCCGAATCAGGTTTTCTAATAATATTATATTTTTTCTACCGGCCCGATAAGTTTCCTTAATCGATAAAGCTTTGGCTCCTTTAAGATTCTTTAAAGACATTTCCACATTCTTCCAGTTTGTTCTCTGCGTCAAAATCGCTCCCAGCACAATCTCTTCCCTATCCTGCCGGGTCTTTTTCCTTTTACACCACTTTGCCCAAAAATCCCTCGGCCTCCCATATTTTTCCAAAAGCCAAAGGTATAATTGATAAATTTTACTCATTTTTATATTCTACCAAAAAATCGCCCTTTCGGCGACCTTCTATATTGATGGGAATCGGATTCCCATCAATTTCTAGAGGCGATAAATGACGTCTTTTCTTTCGACAACAATTTTCCAGCCGGCCCGTCTTGCATATTGATAAAGTTTTTGATTGGGGTTAAAACAAATGGGCTTTTTCACCATTTTTAAAAAAGCGATGTCGCTTTCCGTATCCCCAACTCCAACCGAGCCTTTTAGCGTTAATTTTTCTTTTTCAGTTGCACGCTTTAAAATTTCAGCCTTGTCGGAAATTAGCTCTAAATGAAGTATCTTGCCAGTAAATCTTCTTTGCCTGTCGATTTCGTAAATCTGGCCGTACACCTTGTTAAACCCCATTTTCTTGCAAAATTCTTTAACCACTCTTTGAGGCGAGTGAGAAATTGCTAAGAGATAATAGTTTTTCTTTTTCAAATTTTTTACAACGTCTCGAGTGTATCGATAAATTCGATTTTTGTGAAAAGCAACGACTTTTTTAGCAACTCTTGAAAATTCTTTGTACTGAACGCCTCTGATATTTCGCCGAAATGCCTTAATGACCGCTCCAATGTATTCTTCATACGGGCCCTTTCTGTCTAGCCAATTTTCAGCGGCCCGGGCATACAACTTCCTCACTCTCGGAGAAAAAATGCCTTCTTGAATAAGTGCGTCAGTTAATTCTATAAGCAGGCTGGATCGGAAAACTGTTCCGTCAATATCAAAAATAGCCACTTTCTTCATATTTTAATTCATACTACCCCCTCGACAAGCTCGGGGCAAGCAAAAAATCGCCTTTCAGCTTAACTAAGTTTACCATAAATAAAGGAAAGAAGGGGCCGGAGAATGGCTCGCTGGCTCTTCACCATAATCAAGGAGCAGGTGGAGTTCCTAGTGACGACTTCCGGGACATTGCCAAAAATCATTTCGTGGAATAACCTCGTTCTTGCCGAAGCTATTAAAATACAGCCGTGGTTCTGGCTCTCCTGCACAATCTGGTAAGCTATGTCTCTTGGCGAAGATTGTTCGGCATACAAAACTTGAGTCTTTAGCGGTATCTGGGAAGGAATTTCCATGGCAGAGACGCATTGATTTAATTTTTCTTCGGGGTCTGATTTTTCGGCCTCCCTTTTGGTGGTAACGAAAACTGCTTTGATTTTACTGTCAAAAGCTTCGGCTATGACCTTGGCCGTTTGGCCCAGGATGCGAAGATGGGGGCCGGGAGCACAGGGTAAAAGTATAGTTTTGAGATCATTGAGTTGCTCCAAACGGGTAACAATCAAATCGCAGTTAACCTCCCTTAAGATTATATCTAAATCCCTTCCAAATATTTTTTGGCCGGCTTTTGTCAGCCGGGCATAACCTTTCCATCCCATTAACAAGAGGCTTGGCTTTTCTCTTTGAATCATTGATATGATCGCTTCAGAAATGCTGCGGCTCGTCATTAAAACGGCATGGACATTCACTCCGCAATCTTTGCACAGATTCAAAGCTTCTTCCAGAAATCTCTTGTCGTCTTCTATTTCCTCTTCTTCCGCTATGAGAGGAAGAGGAAGCGGAATTTGTCTTACGCTAAGAATAAAAATTTCAGCGTCTTTCTGTTTGGCAAAAACCAAAGCCAGATTTAAGAGATCTTTCCAATTTGTATCGGGATAGATGGGAAGAAGAATCCGGTCAGCTTTTCTTTCTGTCGTTCTGAATGTTTCTTCAAAGAAAATTTCTTTCCCGATTTTTTCTATCTCCACTGGTTTGCTGTAGGAAAAGTAGACCAAAAAGCCGGCGATCAGCCAAAGCAAAACAATCGCAAGGCCGACAGGACTAACATGGGAAAATTGATAGATTAAAATCCCGTAGGCGACAATTGCTACAAGCGAAGGCAAAGGATAAAGGGGCATTTTAAAGGGACGCGGAGTATCCGGCAATTTTTTCCTCAAGGCGATTAAAGCTAAGTGAAGTTGTATGAAAAGAAAAATGAAAAGAAGGTCGGTGACGGCCGCCACTTCTTTTAAAGGAAGCAGCCCCGCTACAAGTATAACCAGAATGGTGGAAATTATAACAGCAACATACGGGGTGCGATTATGGGGATGAACTTTTGCCAGAAAACTGGGCAAGGTTCCCGCTCTGCCCATGGAAAAAGACACGTGGGAAGAAGAAAAAATAGTGGCATTAAGAGCGGCAGAAGCCGCCAACAGGCCACCAAAAATAATTATCCACTCAAGTCCCGGCATAAAAAAGTTGGAAGCTTTTACCAAAGCTCCCTGCCCTGTTTCCGACAGAACCTGCCAACTGGGGCCTCCGGCTAAAGCGCTAAATATAATCAAAAGATACAAAAAACAAATAATGCCCAAAGAAAAAAAGATTGCCCTCGGGATGTTTTTGCGCGGATTTTTCAACTCTTCTCCCGACTGGACGATTATTTCCGAACCCTCAAAGCCGATGTACATTAAGCCCATTGCCGACAATAAGCCGAACAAGCCCATGGGGAAAAGAGGAACAAAGCTGGTTTGTAAATCAGGTTTTTCAAAAAAAGAAGTCAGGCCAAAAATAATAAAAATGCCGAGTACTAAAATTTCAAGATAAACAATAATTTTTCCTAGCTTTCCCGTCCCCGCTACCCCTCTGTAGTTAACCCATCCTATCAGCAAGATAATGGCGATGGCTATTAGTTTTTGGAATGCGTTCCCCTCGGTAAAAGAAAAAGAAATACCCAAAGCCGGTAAAATGACAGAGAAAAGCATGAAACCGAAATAGAAAGAAAAACTCAAAGAATAAAGTCCGCAAGCAACGGCATTGGCAAACCAGGAAGTCCAGCCCGTAATGTGTCCCGACAAGTTTCCCAGACCTTTTCTGACCCAAACAAAAGCGCCGCCGGCTTCAGGAAAAGAGGAACCCAGTTCCGCGTAAGCCATGGCAGTCATAAAAGCAATGATTCCGTTGAGAATTACGACCAAAATCAAAGAGGGACCGGCATAAGACAGGGCCAATCCGGTCAAAGTAAAAATACCTCCTCCCAGCAACGCCCCGACACCAATAAAGGTAGCATCTGACAGACCCAAAACCCGGGCCAGTCTAAACTTTATCGCTGAATTTTTAGTTTCATTTAGCTCCATAAATTTTTATTTGATTTGATTACGCTATAGTTTAGCACTTTTATTTTATTTCCTCTTCCATTCTTCAATTTCGGGCGAAAAATCCAATTGATACCAAGGAATTCCCAATGAAATTCCGTATTCCATAACTTCCCTGTATTTCGCATTGCTCAAATCCACTTTGAATACCTTGTCTCGGAAAATAACGTAGTGAAATTTATCATTTTTAAAATCGGCATACCAAGAGCCGCCGTGCTCCGAATCTAAAGAATTGCTTATCTTTTTAGCGATTTCATCCGCCTGATTTTCAGAAACTTCTACCGTATGTAATGTCCATTTTTTGAGCCACGGCGTCTTGTGTTTTTCGGTTACCGGTTCAACTTTTGCACTCAAAATAGCCATTTCTTTTAAAACCTCCTTATTTTCTAAACTTTCTTCAATAATTACTCCTTTATAGTTCATTTTCGGCCTAAATTTTGATTATTTTAAAAATTTTGTTTCTTTGCTTAAACCCCTTCACTAATCTTGTTTTCGACTCCGGAATCTTAAAATACGATGAAAGAATTCTTATCACTTCTTTATTAGCTAGTCCTCTCTCCGGCTTCTCTTTAACCTTCACTTCAAAACTATCTTCCGATTTTTTGACAATTCCTTCTTTTTTTGAGCTTGGGAAAACCTTAACCTTAATTAACATCAATTATTATTGTAAAAAGACCGTTTTCAACCTTTTTTACTTCTTTTAAGCCATTTTTCTTTAACAGGACAGGCAATCCGCCTTGTTGGAGATAATCTTTAAAATTTTTATAATGTCTCCTTCCCGCAAAATATTCTACCCCTTTTATCAAATAAGAAATATAATTTTGAGGTAAGGGAACTCTAAAATCGGCAAAAATTAGGGAACCGCCCTTTTTTACAACTCTTTTCATTTCAAAAATTATTTTGTCCCTAACTTCCCTTTCCACCTCATGCAGCCCTAGAGAAATCGAAACCATGTCAAACATTGAATCTTCAAACGGCAAATTTGCCGCATCGGCAACCTGGAAATAAACATTATTTAGCCCGTAGCTTTTTTGTTTTTTTACTGCAATTTCAATCATTTTAGGATTTAAATCAACTCCGGTAGCAATGGCTCCTGTTTTAGCATAATGGAAAACCTGATCTCCAGTAGCACAACAAACATCTAAGATTTTATCCCCTGTTTTTGCCTCGGCGAATTTTACTATAAAAACTCTGAGATTTTTTAATAAAGGATCTATTGCGTTTGAGTAATTCAAAAACCACATCTGTCATGTTTTATCTCATTTTTCCTCTCCAATGTTTCTTGCTGGAATAAATTAGCCGGGGTTTTGCAAATTGCATGGTCGGAAATTCGGGAATTGTGGATACGTTCAATTTTTTTCTGATTAACCATTCAATTGCACGAATTTCTCCCCGTTGAGACGGCGTCACAAAAGAAATCGCATGGCCTTTCATGCCGGCCCTAGCAGTTCTGCCTATTCTATGGACGTAGTCTTCCGCTTGCGAAGGCAAATCATAATTTATAACCAATTCTATTCCGATTACGTCAATCCCCCGCGCCATAATATCGGTTGCCACGAGCACGCGATATTCCCCGGTTTTAAAACCATCCAAAGCTTTTTTTCTCTGCGGAAAGGTGAGGTTTGAATGTATTTCTGCCGCCGAAAAACCCATTTGCCTGATTGCCCGCGCAATACGATGGGCTCCGTATTTCGTTCTTGTAAATATAAGCGTGGGTCCCGAATACTGAGCCAAAACCTTTTCCAGCAAACGCACTTTTGCTTCTCTGGCGACGATAAAAATATCCTGAGAAACGCTGTCCACCGTCGTGCCGGTAGGAGCTATTTCGACGCGGATCGGAAACTTCATATTTGCCGAGGCAATTCTCATGATTTCCGAAGAGATCGTAGCTGAAAAAAGCATTGTTTGGCGCTCTTTTGGAACCGATCTTAAAATTTCGTTTATTTGCGGCAAAAATCCCATGTCCAGCATGCGGTCAGCTTCATCAAGAATCAAAATATTTACATTTTTAAGATTAACTGTTTTTTGACGCAGATGGTCGATCAGCCGCCCGGGCGTTGCTATAACAATGTGCGGGTTTTTCCGAACAGCCTCTATTTGGGGCCTGATGGGAACCCCGCCGATCAAAACTGCGGTCCTCAGGCCGAGAGAATCGCCGACTTTACGAAGTTCCGCATCGATCTGCAGCGCCAGCTCCCGGGTCGGCAAAAGCACCAACCCCAATCCCTTAGTGCTTGCCAGGCGCTGAATCATCGGGATACCGAAGGCCAGAGTTTTACCCGTACCCGTTTGGGCGATGCCCACTATGTCCTTTCCCTGAATGGCGATGGGGATCGATTGGTACTGGATGGGAGTCGGCGTCACATAACGAATATTTTTCAGAATTTCAAGAATCCCGGGAGCTATCCCGAGACCGTAAAAATTTAAATTCTGCTGTTGCTTTGTATTACTCATACCTTGGTTATTTTTTACAGGTTAATTTTTTCTTCTTCATCGACTTTTACTTTTGTTCTTCGATCAAAAATAATCTTTTTTTGAATCCGCCGCGCTTTTTTCTTTTGGCGGTTTGAAGTTTTTTAACCTCCGGCTTTGTCAGTTTTATTTCTGCGGCCAAAACATCCAGTAATTCTTGAATATCCACGACTTCATCAACAATCCCCTTTTCGCTATTTGCCCGAATTAATTCTTTGGCCTCTTCGCGGATTTTCCTTTTTACCGCGTTTAAAAATTCGCTTTTTCTCAAAATCCGAACCTTCGGCTTCCAGCCAGCCGCTTTTATAATCTCCGGAATTTTATCCCTGATTAATTTATTATATTTCACAACTTTTTTCATTTTCTTCCCAAATATTCTAATAGTTTTTTGACTCCCAGCCCTCGATGGCTGATTTGAAACCTCTCTTTATCGCTGAATTCCGAATAATATTTATTGTAACCCTTGATGATAACAATGGGATCGTATCCGAAACCACTTCCTTCTTTTGGCCTGTCGGCTATTATTCCTTCCAGGTCCTGCTCATATGTCCAGAAATCTTTTTCTGCCGGGTCGTAAAAAACCAAGACACCTTTATATCTGCAGGTTCTTTTTTCTTGGGGAATGTTTTTCATTCTCTCCAATATTTTGTTATACCTGTCTTTCTCGGTACCAAGAAGCCATCGTCTGGAATGTATCCCCGGCTCCCCGTTCAGTGCGTCAATGAATAATCCGGTATCATCTGCCAATGTCGGCGTCTTTGACTTTTCTCCGTAATACTTAGCTTTCTTTTTAGCATTGTCCAAAAGATTGCCGCTATCTTCTTCTACATCATCTTTTATTCTAAAATCTTCCAACGAGAATAATTTAATACTGTTGTCCAGGCTTTCAAAAATCTTTGTAAATTGCCCTAATTTGTCCTTATTGTTGGTACCGATTAAAATTTCCACAATTGTGCAGTTTAATCAAAAGAGGGACAACTTTATTGATGATGTTTTTCCTTAGCCCCGTTTTACAAGTTATTTTTTTCTTCTTCATGAGCCTTGCCCTAAATTTTGGTTATTTCTTTTTTCTCTTTGGCTTAATACCTCTCTTTTTTAATTTTCTGTTAAGTCGTTTTTTATTTTGCCATCCTATGCCTATTTTTTTTATCTCTTATTTTTTATTATAATTATGACCTTTTGGCTTATCTTACCCCCTCGACAGGCTCGGGGCAAGCAAAAAACCGCCTTCCCGGCGACCCGTCCCCGCAAACCACTTAATTTATTACACCATGGGATAATTAATTAAGTGGAATTAAACAGTACAGTTTTCACTTTCGGGTTAAATTGTGATTTCGCGGATTTCCAGCTGGGTTTTGCCTTCTTTTTTGCCCGGCTGCTGAAAGTTTATCAAAAGACCTTGTTTTATCTTTAAAATTTTAAGATAATTTTTCAATTGTTGCTCTTCAGCCGCTCCTAACTCGCTGCCCACTGCCTTTAACTCAACAACCACCTTTTCACCGTCCAAATTTACAACCAAGTCAGGATACCCCTCTCCAACGCAGTGGTCTTTATACCTCAATTCCACAACTTTTTGGCTTTCATATCTTATTTTCGCCAAACGCAAACCAACCTGCATCGCCTTATCATAAACCACCTCCTGATACCCCGACCCCAAGATTTTATACACATCCTCCGCAATCTTCTTAATCTGTTTTATAACCTTTTTATTTTGCTTCGTCATATTTTTTGGACGGGGCGCTCGTGCTCTTGCGGCGAGCGCCCCGATGGAAACTATTCTTTTTTAGAAATCTCGTATGCCTGTATGATATAATTTTTAACTTTTTCTAGTTCTTCGAACGTTTTTATTTTGATATATCTACCGTGTTCACCTCGTCCTTCAAGTAGGCCCTCTTTATCATTTAATTTGTCCCCTTCTTGAAAATAAATTCTAATTTTCTCGTCGCTAGGACCAAAGTTTACAAAGGACTTCTTTGTTCCACATTTATAACTTACAGAATTTTTACCAACTATCTTCTGAAAATCGCCGCTTAAATCTTCCGTAAACTCCATAGCTTCTTTTATAATTATCTTTTGCAAAGGTGAACACTGTTTGTAAATATCTTCTTCTGTATAAACTTTAATCTCTTTTAAGGCTCGGCCAGATAATGATGGGCCCCTTTGTCCCGTTCGCTCTAAAATAAGAGGCTGAATTTGATTATAGCTTATAAAATTATTTTTTTCATATTTTTTAACTTCCCAAAGCTGAAAAGGAAACTTTGGATGTAAGGCGCGCTTCTGATAGATTGTAAACTCGGGAGCAACGAATATCACTCTTGTTTGTTCCCAATCAACATCCTTTCTTTTAAGATTCTTGTTCTTCCGTTCGTTGTATTCTAAAAGCACTTCGGCTTTATGATCTAATAGCAAATTAAGATAGGTCTGCCCTTGATCCATCACGGTAATATTTTGTTTCTTTTTATATTCAATAATTACAAAAGCTTTAATCTCTGGATTAAAGGCTAAAGTATCTAACCAAAAGTTTTCTAAATTAAATTCGGTAGCTACAAATTCTAAACCAAAAATTGTTTCAAGGTTAGCTTCGGTTAATTTCTGTACATTTTTCTCAAGGCCAAATGAAATTTCTTTAACAGGTATGAGTTTTTTGTTTTTCTCGCTAAAAATTTGCATAATTCAAGCTAAATTTTGATTATTTCCCAACTTCAATTTGATTGGGTGTCTCTAAAATGATTTCTGGTTTGCCTTGATATTTTTTAACTTCTCCCATAATTCTGACG
>MNWE01000027.1 GCA_001872265.1 Parcubacteria group bacterium CG1_02_39_15 | reverse complement strand
GCTTGAGAGCGATGGCATGCGAAGATATCTCAAACAATTAAAACCGACTGAGTTTGAAGATATTATCGCTATGGTTGCTCTTTATCGACCGGGTCCAATGGCTTTAATCCCTGAATATATTGCCGGGAAACACAAAAAGAAAAAAGTTGAATATTTGCATTTAAAATTAAAACCGATTTTGGAAAATACTTACGGGTATCCGGTTTACCAAGAGCAAATTATGAAAATAGCCCAAGACATAGCCGGATTCACCTTGTCCGAAGCCGATGTTTTAAGAAAAGCAATTGGTAAGAAAATTAAAAAACTCTTAATGGCCCAGAAAGAAAAATTTATTGAGGGCTCAGCAAAAAACGGAGTTGAGGAAAGCGTTGCTTTAAAAATCTGGCACTGGATTGAACCTTTCGCCAGATATTCCTTCAACAGAAGTCATGCGGCAGCTTACGCTACCATCGCTTATCAAACGGCCTATCTAAAATCTCATTTCCCGGTGGAATTTATGGCCTCTCTTTTGACTTCGGAAAGAAATGACGTGGAAAGAATCGGCTTTTTAATTGGAGAGGCAAAAAAAATGGGGATTGAGGTATTGCCGCCGGATATCAATGAAAGCTTGCAGAATTTTACTGTGGTTCCTCCTAAAAACATTCGCTTCGGGCTCTTAGCTATCAAAAATGTTGGGTATAATATTGTAGAAACGGTTGTCAAAGAAAGAAAGGCTGCCGGCGTCTACCATTCTATCCTTGATTTTGTCAGCCGAATTAATTCTCGCGATTTAAATAAAAAATCTTTGGAAAGTTTAATCAAGGCCGGGGTTTTCGATAAGTTAGCTGAAAGAAATCAGCTTTTGTATAATTTAGAAAAGTTGTTGGGGTCAGCCCGAGAAACTCAAAGAGTGAAGGCTAACGGCCAAAGAGGGCTTTTTGACGGATTAACTCAAGGAAACAACGAATTCCAAATGCAAACTACCACTCCCGCTTCAAAAACAGAAAAATTAAACTGGGAAAAAGAATTATTAGGCCTTTATGTCACCTCTCATCCTCTAGAGGATTTCAAGCGAGTTTTGGAAAAAAGATGCCCCGCTATTTCGAAAATTAAAACTTTAACCAACCGCCAAGTCAGAACCGGAGGGCTTATTTCTCAAATTAAAAAAATCGTTACCCGCGGAGGAAAGCCAATGCTTTTTTTGAGCTTAGAGGACTTAACTGATAAAATTGAGGTGGTCGTCTTTCCGGGAATTATCCAAAGAAACCCTTCGGCTTTTCAGGAAAATAAAATTGTTCTTGTTTCAGGAAGAGTTGACCTTCGTGACGGCGTGCCAAAATTAATTTGTGAAGAAATCGAAGAGATATTAGAAAAAGAAGAAATAACCGAATTATGAAAACAGAAACTATTCGTCACTCATTGGCGCATATTTTAGCTTACGCCGTTCAGGAATTATTTCCTGGGGTTAAATTTGGCATTGGGCCGGCCATTGAAAACGGCTTTTATTATGATTTTGATACGAACACGGATCAACACAGATTAGAAAACAGATTAACACAGATAACGGAAGGAGACTTGCATAAAATTGAAAAGAAAATGAAAGAGATTATCAAACAAGGCATCTCTTTTAAAAAAGAAGTCGTTTCTAAAGAGAAAGCAAAAGAAATTTTTAAAAGCCAGCCGTATAAATTAGAGCTAATTGAAGGGCTGCCAGGGAAAACTGTTTCTCTATACAAGAGCGGAGGATTTACTGATTTATGCAAGGGACCCCACGTCAAATCAACCAAAGAAATTCCCCAGGATTCTTTTAAATTAACCAGAATTGCTGGCGCCTATTGGCGAGGCTCAGAAAGAAATCCACAGCTTTCGCGAATTTATGGAATAGGATTCCAAACTAAAAAAGAACTGGAAACTCATCTTTTAAAAGAGGTGGAGGCTGAAAAAAGAGACCACCGAGTGCTAGGTCAAAAAATGGACCTTTTTCATATTGATGATGAAGTTGGTCCTGGCCTTATTTTGTGGCACCCCAAAGGAGCTATTTTAAAGAAAATTATTATGGATTATGCCCTGCGGGAGTATTTAAACAACGGCTATCAATTGGTAGACACTCCTCATATCGCCAAGATAAACCTTTGGAAAACTTCTGGCCATCTTGATTTTTACAAAGAAAATATGATGCCCCCTCTTCACATGGCCGAGATGGGAAAAGAAGAAAAAGATGACTACCAGATAAAACCAATGAATTGTCCTTTTCATATTGCTATTTACAAGACGAAGATTAGAAGCTACAAGGATTTGCCCATTCGTTACACTGAAATGGGAACTGTTTACAGGTACGAAAGATCGGGCACCTTGCATGGCTTAGTCAGGGTTAGGCAAATTACCCAGGACGATGCTCATATCATCTGCACCCCCAAGCAGCTGGCCGATGAGTTGTTTTCTGCTCTTAAATTAACTAAAAAAATATTGAAAGACTTTGGGTTTAAGGATTTTAGTATTTACCTTTCTACCCGACCTGAAAAATTCGTAGGCACTCCAAAAATCTGGCAAAAAGCCGAAAATGCTCTTCAATATGCTTTAAAAAAACTAAAACTCAAATACCAAACCGATGCTGGCGGAGGAGCATTTTATGGTCCGAAAATTGATATTAAAATCAAGGATTCTCTTGATCGAGAGTGGCAATGCACAACCATTCAATTAGACTTTAATCTTCCCGAACGCTTCGAGATGACTTACATTGACGAAAAAGGCAAAAAGCAACGGCCAATAATGATTCATCGAGCTTTATTGGGAGCAATGGAAAGATTTATTGGCATCTTGCTTGAGTATTACGGTGGCGCTTTGCCTCTTTGGTTGGCTCCGGTTCAAATCTGGGTTATTCCGGTTGGAAATCAGCATAAAAAATACGCTAAAGAAGTTTACGAAAAATTACAGGCTGCAGGTTTTAGGTCTGAATTAAAAGACGAGGCGGAAACTGTTTCAAAAAAAATCAGGGAGGGAGAAGTCCAAAAAATCCCCTATCTTTTAGTAGTTGGCGATAAAGAAATGAAATCAAGCGCCGTCCGAGCAAGGTCAAAAAACAAGGATCTAGGAATTATGAAATTAACTGCATTTATTAAAAAATATGGCAAACTTAGCTAAATTATCTTTATCATTATTAGCGATTTGCCTCCTTGGTTCAGGACTGGCTGTTTTTGCTGAAGGCAATAATGTCCAACCCGAAGACTTAGGGGTTTCTAGCCCCAATATTTTGCCTGACAGCCCTTTGTACATTTTTAAAATTTGGGTTAGAGAAATCCAGAGCTTCTTCACTTTTGACTCCCTGGCTAAAGCCAAATTAAAAGAAAAATTTGCCAATGAAAAGTTGATGGAACTCAAAAAAATGGTAGAGGAAAATAAAAGCTCTGAAAAGCTTGAGAGCGCCATCCAAAACTATCAAAGCGGAATAGAAGGAGTGAAAAAAGTTACTGAAAGCATCAAAGAGAAAGCCGAAGAAAATGAGCAAGTTTCTGAATTCTTAGATAAATTCATCCAGCATCAAGCTCTTCATCAGCAGGTTTTAGAAAAATTAGAAATTCAGGTCCCGACAGAGGTTTTTGAAAAAATAAAAGAGGTTAGGGAACAACACCTCGAAAAATTTGGCGAGGTAATGACAAAACTGGAAACTAAAAAAGAGGAGTTGCAAGAAAGATTAGAGAAAAATCTACAAGAAATTCAAGGTAAAGAATTGGAAGAAAAAACTATCCAGATTAGAGACAGAGTTTTAGAAAAGATTCAACAAAAGGAAAAAAGTGGACTTCAGGTCTGTATTGCTCTATGGGATCCGGTTTGCGGCAAAGATGGCAAAACTTATTCAAATAGCTGCTTTGCTAATTTAGCTGGTGTTGAAGTTGACTATCAAGGCGAATGTAAATAATGCGTTACTTTATTATTACTTTTGGCTGTCAGATGAACAAAAGCGATTCGGAGAGAATCGCTTTGATTTTAGAACAAGAAGGGCATAAGCCAGCCTTAAAAATCAACGGGGCAGATTTGATTGTGGTTAATATGTGTTCAGTTCGCCAATCGGCGGTAGATAGAGTTTACGGATTAATTCCTAAGTTCGGAAAATTAAAGGCCAAAACTATTTTGACTGGCTGTATCTTAAAAAAAGACAGGTCAAAGTTTGTTAAAAGCTTTGACTTAATTTTAGATATCAAAAATCTACAAAATTGGCCAAAATATTTAGAAAAAGAGTCATACTCCTTATTTCAGCCATGGCATAATTACGGAGTATCTTATTTAAGAATTACGCCGAAATATAAAACTAATTCTCTGGCATATGTCCCCATTTCTAACGGCTGTAATAACTTTTGTACTTACTGCGTAGTTCCATTTA
>MNWE01000040.1 GCA_001872265.1 Parcubacteria group bacterium CG1_02_39_15 | reverse complement strand
CTGAATACGTGGGCACTCACACTCTTAGTTTAGATAAAAATATCTTTATCAAAAACAATGGCGTTTTAGATATGAGAGGAGACAGCCGGATTAATTTTAGCGGTTCTCCTCGATATATTTATGTTGAATCCGGCGGAGAGCTCCGCCAAGCCAACACCGCCGGCATCAATAAATAAAGAAGCCTTCTCAATAGAGAAGGCTTTCTTATTTTTTCTCTTAAATTCCTTTTCCTCGAAGCTCGATTACAATCGTTGGACAGTCTGGATCATTCGTGTTTATCACTGCCAATCCGGTGTAGTTTCCCTCTTCCGAGGGAACAAAAGTAAACTTCCAGGTTGCGTTTTCTTCTGGGAGAAGTAGGTCTTTCTTCCACTCCACACTAATTTCAGCTCGGGCACCTTTTTCATTTATTAAATAGGCATGCCAACTTCGCAGGACAACCTTTCCAGTGCCGACGTTCTCAATCCTTATCGTTCCTTCCCCGATTACTTCCTCCTTAACGAAATTTTTAAGCGGATCTTCGGGAGGAGGCGCATAGGGGTACTCTTGGCTCTCTTTTAATAGTTTCCCGAAATCTATTTTTATTTCCCCAAAATCTATTTCGGTAACATCAACTTCTATTCTAGGGGTTCCAATTTTAGGTCTAATCCTTAAAGTGGGATCTCCCAGAATAGCATTCGGGAATCCTAAAGAGCCTATTCCACCGTAATTGTTGAGAACAAACACTTCGCCGAAAGTAAGTCCCAAGGCTAGAGGTTGGATATGTTCTCTTATTTCTCCAACGCCAGCCATGGAAGGAGCAGTGGGAGCATATATCATCAGGCCATTTCCATTAAACAGGTAATGCCCTCCGATATAGTTTTCTTGAGTAAAATCGCCGGCAGAACAAGAATACAAGAAATAGAAATATGACTTTGGTTCAGCGTTCTTGATGTCTTCGGCTGAAATTGTTTCCCCAAAGTCTTCTAAAACATGATGAGCGGCAGTACCATGACTGTGAAAACTTACAATCTCATAGTCCCTTTGGAGAGCCTCCAAATACTCGTCTCGGGAAGCGTTCACTAGAATATCAATCTCATCTCCAAGGTACAATATGTCGGAAGAACCGTGGAGAGTTAATTGGTCGCGTATATTCTCAAGATATTTTTCTAAAGTAAGTACACGAGGCGTTCCTTCAACCATTTTATCCCCTTCTTGTATCATGGGAGGAGGGAGTTGTTGAATATTTGGCGCGTAAAGCAGAAGTTCCTCAGTCGGACTAATCTCTCCCGCTCTGTATTGGTGGTTCCTCTCGAAGTAATTTTTAAGAAGGTTGATACCTTCTACGCCCCCTACCGGAGGTTTGATTCTGCCTACCCAGATTATTCCCGTCAGGCTTCCTTTATAGTTTTCTTCCTCAAACCTTCCGTCGTTGTCTTCATCGGTGAAAGAACTGTTTTCTAAGTCCATATAGTACCGATCTGAGACAAACTCCGGTTCTAAATGGCAAATCGAGGTTTCAAAGTAAACGTAGGGAATTTCTCCTATCAAGACCGCTCCCTTTAAATTGTCGTCCTTTAAAGAGAGCAATTGTTCCCTTACTTCTTGAGGGCTTTGCCACTTTTGATGATATAAGAATACCTTGGCCTGAAGATCATTTTTAATATCTTCCACGTATCTCTCAATTTCGGGTTTTGCCTGGGAATAAGTTTCCTGGTCGATTAATACCGCAATGGTTTGAGATTTTGTTGTTAGCTCCAGCCCTTCTTTATTCTGTTGAGGTGGTGTCGACTGAGTGCAGCCAACGAAAATCAAAGCAACAACCAATAAGATACTCAGAAAGACAATCATCCTTTTCATTGCTATCCTTCCTCCTTTACAGGTTTTTATTTTCCTTGCTTTCCCTAGCTAGTTGTTAGAGAACCAAATACTGGTTTAATTATCCATCTTTTTTATAATTTTGTCAACTTCCAATGTGCTTCTTGCTTTTTATGATATAATTAAAAAATCCCATGCTAAAGGAAATAACTCCTAAAAAGACAGCTCTCGCTTTAGTGATTTTAGCTGTTGTTTTTAATGCGGTCTTTCTCTGGTCAGAGATCTCAATTTCCACCTTTAATTTAAATGATGAAGTTTTGCATCAAGCAGCTGCAAAAGCAGCCAGCTCCGTCCTGAAAGAAGGTTTTGACCTAACTGATTTTTGGTTTTCCAAAATTGAATTGGGTTTTCCTCTTTTTCATTATTACCAGCATCTTCCCCAAATAACCTTAGCTGCTATTAATCAACTTACTTCTTTATTTTTTCCTTTATCTCAACTTTTTGACCTCTTTCGCTACCTGCTTTTAGTTCTTTTCCCTCTCTCTATCTTTTTAGCTATGCGTCGTTTTGGCTTTGATTATTTGGCAGCAGGTTTGGCCGCTTTAATTTCTTCTCTTCTTTCCACCAATGGTTTATTCGGGTTAGATTACGGCAGTTATATTTGGCGAGGTTCCGGTCTTCACACTCAGCTTTGGGCGATGTTTTTCCTGCCCTTGGCTTTAGCTGAAATTTATCGGGTTATTTTTCAAAAAAACAAATTCTTTTTAGCGGTCCTTTTTTCAGCTATCGTTTTTCTTTCCAATGTTGTCTATGGATATATTTTGCTTCTTTCAACGGTTCTTTTTCTTCTCCTTGCCTCAAAAAAAGAAATCGTCCCCATTTTAAAAAGAGCAGCGCTCCTCCTCTTTTTATTAGCTTTAGTTGCTTCTTATTTTTGGCTTCCTTTTTTATTAGATAAAAATTATCTTAATCGCAGCGTTTGGGAGCCAGCTTTCAAATACGACTCTTTTGGAGCAAAAAAGATTCTTTCCGATTTGTTTACCGGCCAAATTTTTGATTACGGAAGAATTCCTTCCTTGACCATTCTTTTTTTTCTTAGCCTCATAGTTATAGTTGTTCTCAAGCGTTATCGTCAAGCAAAGTGCCGCTTTTTGCTAATTTTTACCTTTTTTTGGCTTCTCTTGTATTTTGGCAGACCGACTTGGGACGGAATTTTCAGCATTCTACCCTTTAGTCAAGATTTACACCTCCACCGTTTAATTGGCGCTTTCCATTTGGGCGCCATTATGATTATAGGGGTCGGGCTTTCTTTAGCTTGGCAGTATCTTAAAAAATATCCTTTAAAAATATTGACAGCGGCCGGTTTTATTTTTTTGGCCATACTAGCTCCTTCTTTAATTGAGAGAGCAAAATTTTATCAGCAAAACAGCCAATGGAAAATAGAGAGCCAAAAGGCCATTTTTTCTCAAGAGAAAGAAATTTCAGAAATCAAAAAAACCTTAAAAGATTTGTTGCCTAGTCGGGTTTATGTCGGTTTGCCAGCTGATTTTGGAGATGACCCGGCTTATAAAATCGGTTCAGTTCCTCTTTATTCCCTTTTGCCTCAATTAGATATTGAATCTTTCGGCTATGCCTTTTTCGCCCTGCCTCTATCTACCGATGTCCGCCTTCACTTTGATAATGGAAAGCTTGAGCAATATAATCTTTTTAATATTCGTTATATTTTACTCCATAAAACCTGGACCGCCCCACCTTTTTACTTCAAGATGAAAGAACTTGAAAACTATGTTCTATACGAGGTTCCCACTACCGGCTATTTTGATTTAGTGGATGTTCCCGCAGTTTTTTATGGTAAAAAGAATGATTTTTATTCTCCGAACTCAAAGTGGCTTTTCAGTTCTCTTCCTCAATTAAAACAACATCCAATTTTAGAAATTGGCAAGGAGCCGAAAGAAACTTTTAACCTTCCAACCATTCCCTTCTCCAAAGTTGATGAGAAAGTTCTCTTAGACCTCGCTCCAACTAAAGACGCTACTGAACGAGGAGGAATTTTAAACGAGAGAATGGAAACCAATCAATACTGGACCCAATTTTTCGTTAATCACGACTGCTATTTAATGCTAAAAACCAACTATCATCCTGGCTGGCAGGTTTCTTTAGACTATCAAAAAGTGGAACCAGTTATGTTGGCCCCGGGCTTTATCGGAATTAAGGTTACCCCAGGAGTTCATCAAGCCCTTTTTTCCTATCAACCTTCCAATTGGCGATTTCCTCTTTTACTCTTTGGCATTTTTATATTATTAATTCTTTTTTATGACTACTCAATTAAACATTGGCTTGAAGGGAGTAAGGTGGTAAAATTAAAAAATAAACTTAAGCAAAAGGTCGCCTTTTTAAAATTTCTAAATTAAAAGGGTCGATGAAGCTTTGCTTCATCTTCACCTTCGTCCCGTAAAGCGGGACTCGGTATATGAATAAAAATATTACTTATATCATTTTAGCAGTAGTAGTAATCTTAGTGGTCGCCTTGGTTGTGATCACCGGAAAACAAGGGAAACCGGCTGGAACCCCAGGGACTACTCCCCTCGCTTCAGAAGAAGGTATCGCCCAAACGTCGGAGGAGATAGATGAAATTGTTAGGGAGGCAATTAATACCCAGGATGCGGCAGTTTGCACTAAGATTAAAGATGAAGCAATGAAAAATTGGTGCGTCAAAAATGCGATTATAGCTGAAGCCAGTTTTAACCGGGATGCCAGTATTTGTAACAAATTTGAAAATGAGGCAGAAAAATTGGAGTGCCAAGACAATGTGACAATTACTAAAGCTCTTGATGCCAAAGACCTTGATCTTTGCCAAGCCCTGAATGATAAAAGTCGCATTGCAGGATGCCAAGAATATATAACTTCACAATAATTATCAATTAATAATTATTTAAAATATGCTCCAAAAAACTTTTAATTATTCCTCATTAATAGTTGTTTTTGCTCTGAGTTTGGTTTTTGGCATTCCGGCGGTTCTCGCTTGGTCGGGTCCTCCGGATTCACCGCCCACCCCTTGTCCTACGGGGTATCCAGGTTGCGATGCGCCTCTCAATGTCAGTTCGATTGGCCAAACTAAACAGGGAGATCTAACCGTTAAGACCTTCATTTACGGTGATGATATCCGTTTGGGGAATTGGGGCGTGCCAGGCGGAGTAACTGTTGGCGGGAATATTGAAGTTAAAGATGCTTCCCAGAACACAATCTTTCACCTTCAAGACAATGGCAGACTAACCATTGGCGAGTCAGTAGTCCTTACCCCCCGCGCCTCGGCCCCGGTCACTTGCTCAGCTGCTTACAAAGGGATGATTTATTTTAACAGCGGCAATAACATGCCTTACATTTGTAATGGTACTGCGTGGACAGAATACCGGGGTCCTTCCGGTCCCCAAGGTCCTGCCGGTCCTAGTGGGCCCCAGGGTCCTACTGGTCCTGCTGGTGCTACTGGTCCTGCCGGCCCTTCTGGTCCCCAAGGCCCAACTGGTCCGGCTGGCCCTTCTGGTCCCCAGGGTCCTACTGGTCCTGCTGGCCCTTCTGGTCCGGCCGGCCCCCAGGGTCCTCAAGGCCCAACTGGACCTACTGGTCCTCAAGGGCCGAGCGGTCCTTCTGGTCCAGCTGGTCCTCAAGGTCCGACTGGTCCGGCTGGAGCTACTGGTCCTCAAGGACCATCTGGTCCTTCCGGTCCTGCTGGCCCGCCCGGCCTCCAAGGAGCTACTGGTCCTCAGGGTCCGGCTGGAGCTACTGGTCCTCAAGGCCCGACAGGTCTAACTGGCGCTACTGGTCCCCAGGGACCAAGCGGCCCAACAGGTCCTGGCGCGGCTTATCCAGCCAAGAGCTGCAGTGCTGGTTACGCTATCCGGTCATTTGATGTTAGTGTGTCTACTGCCCCAACTTGCGAGGCAGTTGGCGGTGGCGCCGGCGACATTACTGGCGTAACTGCTGGTTCAGGCCTGACCGGCGGTGGAACCTCAGGCGATGTCACCTTAAATGTCGGAGCCGGAACTGGCATTAGCATTGGAGCAGATACAGTTGACCTTAAAGACGCTACTAAAAGTTGCAGCTCTGGGTCTGCTATTCGAGCTTTTGATTTAGATTCAACTGGTGACCCGACCTGCCAGTCATTTCTAACCAGCGAATCAGATCCTCAAGTAGGCACCTTAACTAATGGCAAGTGGTGCACGACCGACGGAAGCACGGTCAACTGCACAAGCGACGCTCCAAGCGGCGGCTGGAGCAGTTGTGCAACCATAGAATCAAATTGTAATTATGTTGATGAAGCCGGCGACACCATGACCGGCGACCTGAGGATGGGGTCAATTTCTTCTCCAAAGAGAGTTTATGTTGGCGACAGCTCGTATGTTTATATCGGCGAAAAAGACAGTTCTGATACTGATTCATTGGAGCTTTATGGTTCCAGCGGAGTATATATAA
>MNWE01000030.1 GCA_001872265.1 Parcubacteria group bacterium CG1_02_39_15 | reverse complement strand
TTTTTAATGCCTCGACTCTTAAAGAACCATTTAGAGCTCTATCAAAAATTGCTTTGTTTAAAAAAGGAGGTCAAAGAGGATAAGCCCTCTTTTCTACCCCTCGCTGCGGCTTAGGTGTATAATAATAGATTCCTATGGCAAAATTGCATCAAGACCTACAAAATAAAGAATTCTGGTACAAGGACATTACTCTGGTTACCAATCGCCTTCCTGATTTTGAAAGAGATGAGGTTGATTTGACTGCCAATTTTACAAAAAAAATAGTTTTGAAAGCCCCTTTTGTTTCCGCTCCCATGGATACGGTTACCGAATCAAAGATGGCGGTTATGATGGCTTTGATGGGCGGGATAGGGGTAATTCATTATAATTTTCCAACCATCAATGAACAAATTGAAGAAGCAGAGAAAGTAAAAAGATTTGAGGCGGGATTTGTTTTTAATCCAGTCGTTCTATCTCCCCAGAACACTATTAAAGACGTTTATGATATCGCAGATAAATATGGTTTTTTCAGCACCCCAGTTACGGAAGGCGGAACTTTAAGCTCAAAATTAGTCGGAATTGTTACTCATCGAAATGTTAGGTACCGTCAAGATTTTGGAACAAAGTTAAAAGAGGTGATGACCCCGAGAGAAAAGCTGATAGTGGCAAAAAAATCAGAGACAGTGGACAAGAACAACCTGGACGCCGCCAACAAAATTTTAAGAAGCAATAATTTAGACACTTTAATAATTATTGACGAGGAAGACAAAGTGGCGGCCTTGGTTACCGATTCTGATATCAGAAAAAACGAACAGTTTCCTTTGGCGACAAAGAATGAAAATAAGCAGCTAAGAACATTTGTTGCGGTTGAAGGAAGGTTAAAGTTAGCTAAAGAAAGAATGCAAAAGGCGCATGAGGCGGGCATAGATGGAATCGTTATTGAGGCCAGCGTTGTTTTTAGAGAACAGCTTGAAATCGCCAAATACTGCAAAGAAAACTTTCCTGGTTTGGAAGTGGTAATAGGCAATGTTGGTTCAGCTGAAATGGTGAGAGAGATAATACAGGGAGGATTTGAATATTGTGATGCTATTAAAATTGGCATGGGGCCGGGAGCGGCTTGCATCACCCAGCAGGAGTTAGGCACGGGTAGGGCCCAGGCCTCGGCAATCTGGGATTGCAGCCAAGAGGCAAAGAGATTAGAACCGAAATATGGTTTTGTCCCGCTAATTGCCGATGGCGGGATAAAAATTATAGATGAAGTAGGGGAAAGCGCAAAAAAGCCGGGAGATATTAGTAAAGCCCTGGCCTTGGGCGCAAAAACTTGCATGATGGGAAGCTTATTAGCGGGTTTAGACGAATCGCCAGGGTCTCCAGAATTTGATTATGAGAAAAACAAAATGGTTAAGAAATATCGAGGCATGGGGTCTTTGGAGGCAATGGAGGGGACATCAGCCGTAAGATATGCCGTAGATAAAGTGAAAATAAAAATCCCCGAGGGAATTGTTACAAAAGTACCTTATCGCGGCTCAGGCTACGATTTTTTACCAAAACTGATCATCGGAGTTAAACAAAGTTTGCAAAAACAAGGATTTAAAAACATCAAAGAATTGCAAGAGGAAGCTGATATTAGACCTATTTAATTTAAATTTCAAAGTAGTATAATAAAAAAGGAGGGCTATTAAGACGGCTCTTTTCCATTTGAATATCAAAAATGTCAAAATACTGGACAAGGAGGTAAGAAATGTCTGCTGGAATCGGAATGAGCTTAAATGAGGGGTGTTTAGAAAGAATGAGGCGGGGGATAACGCCTCTCCAGCCTATCAGGGGCGATAAGTATAGCGGCATCGCTTTTTTAACCAGAAATGGAATTATAAACGAAAGAGACGAAGAAGGGGGATTCATTGATAAAGTTATTCAGAAAGCAATATCAAGGGCCCCTTCAGTTGCGGAGTCTCAAGCGGCAATTGGCGGAGTAGATTATATTGACTCTCAGCCAAAGTTTATTGAAAAATCTAAAATTGGCCCTTTCGCCATTGCTGGAGATGTAAAAATAGTTAATCGGGACGAGCTTAGCAAGAAATATCCTTACCTTCTTGGTTCGGATATTAGGCTGTGCGCCGGTTTGATAGGAGGTAGCAGCGATCCTGCGGAGGGGCTGGCAACTGTCATAAAAGAGGTCAGAGGAAGATTCGCTTTGATAGTACTCACTACTGACGGAGTTTTTGCCTGCAAAGATCCGCGAGGATTTAATTCGTTAGTGATCGCTAGAAATGAAAAGGGTTACTGCGCTGTTTGCTCAGAATCTTTAGCTCTTGGTGCTGCTTTTGACGACGACAAGACAGAAATTCTTAGGGAGGTATATCCCAGCGAGATTATTCAAGTAAAAAGTACTGGGTTTCAGAGCTTAAAGCGCCTGCCATCGCCCGGATTGGTTATGTGTCCCTTTAGTGTCGGATACGGCCAAGGTCCTGCTTCAATCTTTGAAGATATAGACATTGGTTTCGCGAGAACCAATATGGGGGCGACATTGGCGCAAAAATACGGCGTGCCAGCGCAAAAAGTGTTTCCTTTTCCGCTATCAGGCAATTCAGCCGAAGAAGGATATGCTGAAGAATCCAGGATGCCCCATATTAATGTTTGGGAATATCATTCTTTGGGCAGGAGCTATCTAAGAGGGACAGAACAAGAAAGAAGAGAAAGAGGGAGAGACAAATATTCTCCTATTCAATGGGTGTTAAAAAAATACAAAACATTCATTGGTGTAGATGATTCAATTGTAGAAGGAAACCAGTTTCTGGCCCGCATCTTTTTGCTACACGCTTTGCTTTCAAAATTCCATCCGCTGGATGGAGAACGCGGTATACATATAAGAATAGCCTGTCCGCCAAAAGTAAATGGTTGCCCTTTAGAGGCGCCAGAGCATCCGACAGAAAGGCTTTTTGCCGCCAGTCGTAGCAAAGAAGAGATGAGAAAGGAATTAAAGGTAAAAAGTCTAGAATTTAATACGATAGACGATTTTGTGGAGGCAATTCTAAACGCCCAGAGCGAGAAAAGAAAAACGGAAAATCCGATAACAAGCAAGAACTTGTGTCTGTGCTGCTTTGAGCGCGGAGAAGATTTAATAAAAAAGTATCTCCAATACTAATTAGTAATTTAGAAAACAAAATCCGTACCAGTGGAGAGGTGCGGATTTTTTAATTAATGCTTAATAGAATTTAATTTTTCACTTTATCTGTTATTTTTTTGAAAATTTCGGGATTGTTTTGGGCTAAGTTTGATAAGATTTTTCTATCTAGCTCAATTTTATTTTTCTTAAGCCCCGCAATAAATCTACTATAGGAAATGCCGACCTGGCGGCAAGCGGCATTGATTTGGACTTGCCAAAGTTTTCTAAACTCTCTCTTCTTTGTCCTTCTGTCTCGGTAGGAATATTCCCAGGCATGATGCAAAGCTTCTTTTGCTGCCTGGAACTTTGCTTTCCTGCCCCAACGAAAACCCTTGGCATATTTCAATAGATGCTTTCTTCTTTTGTGGGCAATTTTTCCTCGTTTTACTCTAGCCATGAGATTTCTTTAACGAAGTAATCGCTTTATTTTCTTAGCTTCAGCCTTCGCAAGTCTAACCCATTTTCGGCTTTGCCTTACTTTTTTCCCTGATTTTTTTGCCCGAAAATGGTCTTGACCGGTTGCTCTTCTTAAAACCTTACCAGTTTTGGTAATTTTAAAACGTTTTGATATAGACTTCCTTGTTTTCATGCAGCAAGCCCGCCCAAGGCGGGCGAAGATAGAGATGAAGCTTCAGCTTCATCGACTTTTTACATTTTTGTGATAATCATTGTCAATCCTCTTGGTTCTCTTTTTAATTCCCCCTCGGCTTTAAAGGGAACGAGATTTTGGAGGATTTCCAAAAATTTATTCACTTTTTCTTTAGCAAAATCGCCCAAAGCCCTCTCGCGCCCTCTTAAGGGCAACTCTATTCTTACCCTGTTTCCTTTCTGCAGGAACTTTGCAGTTTGGTTGGCCTTGGTTTCCAAATCGTGCTGAGAGATATTAAAGGTCAGTCTTATCCCTTTTAGCTCTCCTCCCCTCGGTTTTTTTACTTGTTTTTCTTTTTTTTCTTCCTGGTAAAGATATTTTCCATAATCTCCCAATTTGCAAACTGCAGGTTCTACTTTTTCGGTGACTTGAATTAAATCTAAATTGCGCTCCCTGGCTAATTGGAGCGCCTCTTGTAACGGAACTACGCCTAATTGCTTTCCATTCTCGTCTATAACCCTAACCTGTAAAGCCCTTATTCGATTGTTGGCTAATGGTTTTTTAATCAAGCACTTGAGCGTAGCGAAAAGTGAAGATGAACGAATATTCATCGACCATCGTGTGGAGGTGTGGGGTTTTGGGCCCCAATCCAGAAATATTGCCAAAATATCTCTACAAGTTTAGTCTATTTTAGTTTTTGAAATACTAGATTAACCCTTCAACTTCGCTCAGGGTTATCCTGAGTATCACCGAAGGATAAAAATAGACAAAATTCTAGTACCACTTGTCTCTATCTCTTCGATAAAGTTCTTGAGACAAAAGAACTATCTATCTCGAAAATATGACACCTGGATCCGCCTATCGAGAATCAGCGGTCAGATGGTCCCGCCTATTTAAGCATAGGCGAGGACGGGAGCAAGCTGTTTGCTTGCGAATAAGTTGGCACTTATTTTCTTTGCTAGAGGTTTTAAGAGTTTCTAGCAGACTCTACCTGCTTATTTTGGTAAAGATTTCTGTCGATGCTATTCACCCCCAAGCCCGCTTGCGGCGGGAATTTTCAATTTCCAAATCCCAATTTTCAAACTATAGGAATTACATTTTTAACGCTCGACGGATTTCTTTTTCTACTTCTCGTTTTTTGATTGACTCTCTTTTGTCAAATTGTTTTTTGCCCTTTGCTATCCCAAATTCAAGCTTTATTTTGCCGTTTTTAGTATATAATTTTAAGGGGATTAAAGTCAAGCCTTTCTGCTTGGCCTTACCGATTAAGTGCTTAATCTCCACCTTTTTTAAAAGAAGTTTTCTTGAGCGCTCGGGGAAATAATCTGCTGGAGCGTTTTTAGGCTGATAAGGAGGTATATTGGCGCCAATCAAATATATTTCCTCATCTTTTAACACTACGTAAGAGCCGGCCAAGTTGACCCTGCCTAATTTTATTGATTTTACTTCTTGCCCAATTAAAGAAATCCCGGCCTCGTATTTCTCCAGGACAGTGTAATTAAAGTACGCCTTTTTATTTTCAGCTAATACCTTCATATTTTAAGTTTAACACAAATCCTTTAATTTTTAAGTAAAATAAGTTAGAATGAAAAATATGGTAAGGCGGGAAATAATAAAATTAATTCAAAAGGCAACCGGAGAAAAGCCAGAGAAAATCAGGGTTGAGCGTCCAGAAGAGGCATCTCACGGCGACTATTCAACCAATATCGCTCTCCAGCTTAAAAGAAGCCCAGCTGAAATAGCTGAGAAGCTTAGATCCGACTTGTTCAAAAAAATTGAAATAGCCGGGCCTGGCTTTATTAATTTTTTTCTGTCAAAAGAATATCTACAAAAACGGGCTAGCGAGATTTTAAAACAAGGCGTTAAAGTTTTTCAAAAAAATCCCATCAAAAAAGAAGTAATTGTGATTGAATATTCCTCGCCGAACATTGCTAAGCCTCTCGGCATCCATCATCTCGGCTCCACCATTATAGGCCAAGCATTGGTCAATATTTTAAGGTTTGTTGGGCATAAAGTAATTTCTTTGAGTTTCCCCGGTGACTGGGGAACGCAATTCGGATTACTGATAGCAGCTTACAAACATTGGGGCGACCGCGAGAAACTAAAAGCAGATCCTATCTTTGAAATGCTTAATCTTTATGTTCGTTTCTCTCAGGCAGCCAAAGAAAATACAGACCTGCTTGAAGAGGGCAGGGACGAATTTAAAAAATTAGAACAAGGCGATAAAGAAAATAAAAAAATCTGGAAATGGTTTTTAGATGAATCCTTGAAAGATTTTAGCCGTGTTTATAAAATGCTTGGCGTGAAAATTGAAAACACAATCGGCGAAAGTTTTTATGAGCCAGAACTAAAATCTTTGGTGGAAGTCGCTCTAAAGCGGGGCTTAGCCGAAAAAGGAGAAGAGGGGGCAATAGTTGTAAAGTTGCCTGGCAGCGGAACGCCAGAAATTATTCAGAAGGCTGACGGCGCAACAATTTTCACCACGCGAGAATTAGCTGCTATCCGCCATCGTCTAAAAAAATGGCATGCTTCAAAAATTTTATATGTAGCAGCTAATCAGCAAACATTTCATTTTAGACAAGTTTTTGGTTGCGCTGAAAAATTGGGTATTGCTAAAAAGGGCCAGCTCTTCCATGTAAAATTCGGAATGATGCTGGCTCCAGGAGGCAAAAAATTCGCCACGCGCGAAGGCCGTCTTATCCCTATGGAAGAAGTTCTTAAAGAATCAATTTTGCGAGCGAAAAAAATTGTTGACGAATTAAATCCCTCTTTGTCTGAAGCAGAAAAAGAAAATGTCGCTAAAGAGGTGGGAGTGGGAGCAACAAAATTTTTTATTCTTTCCCGCAATCGCTTATCTGATATTGTTTTTGATTGGGATCAAATGTTAAACCTAAAAGGTTTTTCCGCACCATACATTCAATATACTTGCGCCCGTTTAAATAGTATTTTACGAAAGGCTAATTTTAAGAAGCCGAAAAACCGAAAAGTTGTTATCGCTAATCCTTTAGAGAAAGATATCATTGTAAAAATTCTTTCTTTTGACGAAGTAGTCGAAGATATTTCACAAAACCATTTTCCAAATCAACTGGCTGAATATTTGTACAGCTTGGCCAATGTGATAAATAATTTTTACGAAAGCACTCCTGTTTTAAAGGCTAATGAGGCCGAGAAAGATTCCCGTTTGAATATTGTTTATCTTGCCAAAGAAATTTTCAAAACTGGCTTGAATCTTTTAGGCATTTCTGCCCCGGAGCGAATGTAACGTAACCTTCGTTTAGCGAGCCTTCGCATAGCGAAAGCGAAGATGGGAAAGAAGTTTATCTTCTTTGACCCACAAACAAAAATTCAGTTTATGAAGAATAAATATTTTCTTTTAAGGCACGGAGAATCCTTAAAGAATGTTAAAAATTTTGAGTCATGCTGGCCAGAAAAAATTAAGTGTCCTTTAACTAAAAAAGGGAGAAAGGAGATTGGAGTAGCGAGTAAAAGATTAAAAACTAAAAAGATTAATCTGATTTTCACTTCCGATCTTTTGAGAGCTAAACAAACAGCCGAGATTATCGGTAAGGCGCTTAATTTAGAACCAAAACTTGATAAGAGATTAAGAGAGATCAACATCGGCATTCTTAATGGAAGGCCAATTGATGAAATCGGCAAATTTTGGGATAGAGAAGGGAAACTTTCTCCTTTGCAATATTATCAAAAGAGATTCAAATTAGCAGTTCCAAGAGGAGAAACTTACAGCGAAGTAGAAAAAAGATTAAGTGATTTTATTAAAGAAACCAATAAAAAATATAAGGGAAAGAATATTTTGATAGTTAGTCACCAGCGACCATTAACCCTACTTCAAAAAATCGTCCATGACTACAATTTAAAAAAATTCGTAAAAATTATAATGGAGAAAAAAGAAATAAAAATAGGAGAATTGAGAAAATTATGAATTTCCCCGAAATTGAAGAAAAAATTCTAAAATTCTGGCGAACCAATTCAATTTTTGAAAAACTGAGAAATAAAAACCGAGGAAAGAAAAATTGGTCTTTTTTGGATGGACCGATTACTGCCAATAATCCCATGGGAGTTCATCATGCCTGGGGAAGAACATATAAAGACATTTTTCAAAGATACAAAGCGCTCCAAGGGCTTGATCAGCGATTTCAGAATGGTTTTGATTGTCAGGGTCTTTGGGTAGAAGTAGAAGTTGAGAAGGAGCTTGGCTTCAAAACAAAAAAAGATATTGAAAAATACGGCATAGCTAAATTTGTTGAAAAGTGTAAAGACAGGGTTAAAAAATATTCTAAGATCCAAACAGAACAATCAATCCGGCTTGGTCAATGGATGGACTGGGGAAATTCCTATTACACAATGTCTGATGAAAATAATTATGCTATCTGGTACTTCCTAAAGAAATGCTGGGAGAGAGGATTGGTGTATAAAGGCAGAGATGTTGTTCCCTGGTGCATAAGGTGCGGTACGGCAATTTCCCAGCACGAGATTTTAACCGAGGAATACCAAGAGATTGTTCATAAATCGATTTTCTTTAAACTGCCGGTTGTGGGCAAGGCTAATACTTTTTTCCTTGTTTGGACGACAACGCCCTGGACGCTGCCTGGGAACGTGGCTTTAGCTGTTCATCCCGAGCTAGAATACGTCGAAATAAAAGATGAAAAAGGAGAAATCTTCGTTCTTCTTAAGAAGAAATCTCATTTAATTCCTAACGGAAAAATACTTAAAACAGTCAAAGGGGAAAAATTAAAAAATCTGAAATATAAGGGCTTGTTTGATGAATTACCAGCAGTTAAGAAAGGCATGAAAGGAAAGCAGCATGTGACTATTTTATGGAAAGAAGTTTCCGAAGAAGAAGGAACGGGGATTGTCCATATCGCTCCTGGCTGTGGGCAGGAAGATTTTCAGTTAGGCAAAGAATTAAAACTACCCGTTATTGACCCGACTAACGACGAAAGTGGGTATAAAGACGACTTCGGGTTTTTAGCGGGTAAATTGGTAACTCAAGTCAATGATTTAATTTTTGAAAGTCTGAACAAAAAGGGTTCAGTTTTTAAAATCGAAGATTATTTACATCGCTATCCTACTTGTTGGCGCTGTAAAGAAGAATTGATTTTTCGCTTGGTTGATGAGTGGTATATTTCCATGGGGAAATTAAGGAAGCCCTTGATGGAAGTTGCTAAAAAAATAAAATGGATTCCCTCTTTTGGCCTGGAAAGAGAATTAGACTGGCTAAAAAATATGCAAGATTGGTTGATTTCCAAAAAAAGATATTGGGGTCTTTGTCTGCCGATTTATGAGTGTAGTACCTGTGGTAATTTTGAAGTGATTGGCTCAAAAGAAGAATTGAAGAAAAGAGCTGTTTCTGGATTCGAGGAGCTTAAGAAACATTCGCCTCACCGGCCCTGGTTAGATAAGGTTAAAATCAAATGCTCAAAATGTGGCAAGGAAATTTCTCGAATTCCTGACGTCGGCAGCCCTTGGCTGGACGCTGGCATCGTCTCATTTTCCACTATGGGCTATTTTACTGATATAGATTATTGGAAATTATGGTTTCCAGCCGATCTTATTTGCGAGTCTTTCCCTGGGCAATTTAAAAACTGGTTTTACTCGCTTATTGTCATGAGTACGGTTTTGGAAGGAGTTCCGCCAGTTAAAACAATTTTTGGCTATGCTTCTGTTCGAGATGAAAAAGGCGAGGAAATGCATAAATCTAAAGGAAATGCTATTTGGTTTGACGAAGCCGTAGAAAAGGTTGGCGCTGACGTGATGCGCTGGATGTATGTAAGGCAAAACCCGGCTTTTAATTTGAAATTTGGGTATCAGGCAGCCGAAGAAACAAAAAGAAAACTTCTAACTTTATGGAATAGTTACATGTTCTTTAAAACATATGTTTCAAAGAAAGAATTTTCAACTGGACCCCAAAACTTATTAGATAAATGGATTGTTTCTCGCTTGAACAATTTGATTGAGAAAGTTACAAGAAGCTTAAATAGATACAATGCCGCTGCAGCTTCTTTAGCAATTGAGAAATTCTTCACCGGAGATCTTTCTTTGTGGTATATTCGGAGATCCCGAAAGAGGTTCCAAAGACCAAAGAATTCAAGAGAGAAAAAAGAAGCAAGCGAAACATTCTATTTTGTCCTCTTAAATTTAATAAAACTAATCGCTCCAATAATGCCCTTCTTTACCGAAGAACTTTATTTAAATTTAAAAACTAAAAGCATGCCAGAATCAATTCATTTGTGGGGCTGGCCTCAAGTGGATAAAAATTTAATCGATAAAACATTAGAAGAGAGAATGGAAAAAGTAAGAGAAGTCGTTGCTTTGGCTTTGGCAGAAAGAGCCAAAGCTGGGATAAAAGTGCGCCAGCCGCTCGCTTCGCTCAAAATTAAAAATCAAAAATCAAAAATCAAAAATAAAGAATTGCTGGATTTGATTAAAGAAGAAGTAAATGTCAAAAAAATAATTTTTGATTCAAGGATTAAAAAAGAGACAGAATTAGATACAAAAATTACACCGGAACTTAAAGAAGAGGGCATAATTAGAGAAGTTATGCGCAATATTCAAGAGATGAGAAAAAAAGCCAATTTAAAACCAAAAGACAAAATTAAAGTTTGGTATTCGGGAACAACTGAATTAAATAAAGTTTTAGCTAGAAATAAAAAAGTTATTTTGAAGGAGGCAAAAGTTAAAGATTTTATTTTAATTAAGCGGTTGGGGCAGGTTTTTGACGCGGAAAAAGAGATAAGTATCGACCAAGAGAAATTACAGCTAACGATTAAAAAACTCTAAAACTATGTTAATTTTTTGGATTTTAATTTTTATTTTAAGCTTGGCTTTGTTGGTAAAATCGGCAGATTGGCTTGTTGAGAGTTCAGAAAAAATTGCTTTAGTCTTAAAAATTTCGCCCTTTATCGTTGGTGTAACTATTGTTGCCATCGGCACCTCTATGCCTGAATTGGCTGCCGCCTTCGCCTCCACTCTTAAGGGCGCTACTGAAATTGTGGTCTCTACGGTAATTGGTGCTAATGTCCACAATATTTTTTTGGTTATTGGATTAGCAGCCATTTTGGCCAGAAGATTAACGATAAAAAGAAGTTTGGTTGATCTTGACCTTTCCCTCTTGGCAATCAGCACTGCCATTTTCCTTTTTGTTGCTTTTGACGGCGAAATTACCTGGCGAGATGGCCTTTTACTTTTAATCGCCTTTTTAATTTACCTTGCCTATACAATAGTTGAGAGAAAAGGAGAAAAAGGAGAAGTAGAAGGGATTGTTGAAATAATTCCCGGCAGCGTTGAGCAATTGAATTTTAAGGTTTTCCTCTTTTTAATTTTGGGAATAATTGGCTTGGGCATTGGCGCAAAATATACCGTTGAATCCACTCTTCAATTAGCTCATTTATTAAAACTCGTCCCTTCAGTTATTGCCTTCGTTGGTATTGCCTTTGGTACCTCTCTTCCAGAACTCATTGTTTCTATTCGGGCGGCTTGGAAGAAAAAATATGAAATTGCTTTAGGTAATATCTTTGGCTCCAGCGTCTTTAATATTTTAATAGTTACTGGTTTACCTGCCTTTGTGACCACTGTGAAAATAGATCAAATCACTCTGACCATTGGATTTCCCTTTTTGATCGCTGCCACCCTGCTTTTTGTTATTTCTGGAATTTCAGGAAGGATTCACATCTGGGAGGGTTCGCTATATGTTTTGGCCTACATTGTTTGCTGTCTAAAATTTCTAGGTTTATTTTAAAGGTCGACAAAAATTATAGTAAGCAATTTTAAAATTTGAAATATGCAACCTCAGAAACCTTCCAAACCCACTCCGCCACCACCAAAAGGGCCCTATGAGAAAAGAGGAGGAATTCCAAGAGAAAAGTTTTCAAGATTTTTAAAGCAGGGGCCTTTTTCAATTCCTTGGAGCAGAGGGGTGGGGTTTAAACAGCGAGGGGCATTGGGAGAAAAATTATTAAAAGAGAGATTCCCTTATCAGAAATATAGTCTTGATATTTCCGGCAGGGAAATAGACAGAGAAATTAAAAAGCTAAGAGAGGAAAAGCTAAGGACAAAAACTCAGGCTGAAAAGAATACCCTTGCTCAAAATATGGCTCGTTTAGAAGAAGCAAAGAAAAGGGCAGGTTTGTAAATACCAGGATGTTCATCCATTATCGAACCCAAGGCCTCATTTTTAAAAAAGAAGATCTTGGGGAAACCAATCAATTATTTACCATTTACACGAAAGATTTTGGGAAACTTGAAATTCTGGGGAAAGCGATTAGAAAAATTTCCTCAAAATTGAAGTCAGGAGCCGAACTTTTTTATTTATCCGAAATTGAATTTATTCAAGGCAAAACCCACAAAACCCTAACCGATGCTATCTTAATTGAAAATTTTCCCAATATAAAAAAAGATTTAAAAAGATTAAAAATTGCTTATCAAATCGTCGATGCTTTGGATAATATGGTTAAGGGGCAAGAACCCGACGAAAAAATCTGGCAGCTTCTAAATGAAACCTTCGAAAGATTAAACGCTAATACCCTGAAACCTGTAACCTGTAACCTAGTTTATTACTATTTTCTTTGGAATTTTCTGGCAATCTTGGGATATCAGCCAGAATTATATCATTGCTCTTTGTGCCAGAAGAAAATAAGTCCGGAAAAAGTTTATTTTAGCTCAAAAGAAGGCGGACTTATCTGCCGGAAGTGTTTTTCCGAAACGGGGGCACCCTCTAGGCTGGGCAAAGAGATCCAACCAGAAACAATAAAAATAATAAGATTGATGCTCCAAAAAGATTGGAAAACTTTATTAAAATTAAAAATTGAGGCAAAATACTTAAAAGAGTTATTTTTGGTTTCCAAGAGTTACTTTTCTAAAATATGCGGAGAAAATTCATTATCTTCCTAATTTTTTTAGCTGCAATCGCGGGTGGAATAGGGTTTTGGCGCTGGCAAGAGAATGTCTACTCAAAAGAGATTTTGAAATTAGAAATTTTAGGGAAAGAAGGCGTAGCTCTGGGCGAAGAGTTTGAATACGTTGTAAAGTACAAGAACAATGGCAATATCAGACTGGAAGAGCCAGAGCTTATTTTTGAATATCCTAAACATTCTATCTTAGTCGGGGAAACGTCTTATAGAATTACTAAAAGTTCAGCAGATTTAGGAGGGGCCGTTTATCCTGGGCAGGAGCAATCTTTTCATTTTAAAGTGAGATTGCTGGGGAAAGAAGGCGAAGCTATGGTAGCCAAGGCTTGGTTAAGTTATCGGCCTAAAAACCTAAAAGCTCGTTACGAATCAGCCACCACCTTTACTACCCAGATAAAATCGGTTCCTCTCACTTTTGAATTTGATTTACCTTTTCAAGTCGAATCGGGCAAAGAATTTAAATTGAGTTTAAATTATTTTTCAAACGTTGATTACCCGCTCTCTAATTTAAGAATTGTTACCAATTACCCCTCGGATTTTGAATTTATTGATTCTACTCCCCGGGCTTTAGAAAAAAATGAATGGGATATTGGACTTCTAAACAAAGCCACCGGAGGGAGGGTGGGGGTAACGGGTAAACTTTCGGGGGAGATTGGCGAAGAAAAACTTTTTCGAGCGCAATTGGGCAGTTGGCAAGACAGCGAATTTGTTTTACTCAAAGAAGCCATTAAAGGCATTGAAATTATCAAACCCTCCCTTTATATTTGGCAACAAATTAATGGCAACCCTCAGTATGTTGCCGCGCCCGGTGACTGGCTGCATTATGAAATCTTTTTCAAAAACGTTGGAGAAGATGACCTTGCCAATCTATTTTTAGTAAGCAGGTTGGAAGGCGATGCTTTTGACTTCCAAACTATAAAATCAGACGCGGGAGATTACGAACCGGGCGACAATTCAATTGTCTTCGATTGGCGTAGGATTCCCAAGCTCCAATTTTTACCTCCTATGGAAGAAGCTAAAGTGGAATTTTGGGTTAGTCTAAAAGGAGACTTTGGAATTTTAAAAAACCCAATTCTAAAGAACAAAGTTTTTCTCAGCCAGGCTAAAGAAGAATTTACCACCAAGATTAATTCTAAAGTGGTTTTGATTCAAAAAGGCTATTTCCAAGACGAGGTCTTTGGGAATTCCGGTCCTCTCCCGCCAACAGTCGGCGGAAACACGACCTACACCGTAATGTGGCAAGTGAAGAACTATTATAACCAGATAAAAAATGTGAAGGTTAAAGCGGTTTTGCCAAAACAAGTCCAGCTAACCGGGAAAATATTTCCTGAAGAAGCGCTGGATAAATTCGCCTTCGATTCTCGTTCCAGAGAAATTATTTGGGAGATTGGAGATTTAGACATTGGTCAGGGGGTAATAACGGCAGCTCCCAACATTTCTTTCCAGGTTAAATTCACGCCAACCGAAGACCAAAGGGGCCAGACGCCTGAAATTATTGGCATGGCAAGAGTAAGTGGCCAAGACCAGTGGACCAAAGAAATTATAGAAGCAAGCGTTTCAGCCGTTAATACTGCTTTGCCCGACGACTCAACAATAACTCCAGAGAAGGGAATTATTCAATAAAAATTTCAACGAATTCTATGGTTGATTTAATGCAGAAAATTATATCTTTAGCCAAGAGGCGGGGTTTTATCTTCCAATCGTCGGAGATTTATGGCGGGGTAGAAGCCCTTTGGGATTATGGTCCCTTAGGCGCCCTTTTGAAAAACAATATTAGGCGCCTTTGGCTAAAAAGGTTTATTCAGGACCAGGAAGACGTTGTTTTGATTGATGGCACGGTTATTATGCATCCTAAAACTTGGGAAGCTTCAGGGCACTTGGAAAGTTTTACTGACCCTTTAATCGAATGTAAGACGTGCCACACCCGCTATCGAGAAGATCAATTACTTAAGAAACAATGTTCTCAATGCGGCGGTAAGGATTTTACTCCTCCTCGGCAGTTTAATTTAATGTTTAAAACTTTTTTAGGGCCGGTTGAAGACAAAGCCCATTTGGCTTACTTGCGTCCGGAAACTGCTCAGTCGATGTTTACTGATTTTAAAACGGTCCAGGAAGCGATGCGGCTTAAACCTCCTTTTGGCATTGCCCAGACGGGCCATTGTTTCAGAAATGAAATTACTACAGGCAATTTCACATTTCGTTCCCGAGAGTTTGATATTGCCGAAATTGAATTTTTTGTAGAGCCAGGGCAAGATGAAAAATGGTTTGATTTTTGGTTAGACCGGTGGGAAAAATTCTTTTTTGATTTAGGCTTAAAAAAAGAAAACCTGCGCCGTTACGAACATCCTAAAAAATCTTTGGCTCACTATTCAAAAAGAACAGTCGATATTGAATATAAGTTTCCTTGGGGTTTTGCAGAATTAGCCGGGGTAGCCAATCGCACCGATTATGACTTGAAAAGGCACGCCCAATTTTCAGGTCGGGACTTAAGCTATTACGACGAAGAGAAAAAAAAGAAATATTATCCTTACGTCATAGAGCCGACAATGGGCTTAGAAAGAGCGCTTTTGGCAATTTTGTGCGATGCTTATACTGAAGTAAAAGGCGGCCGGACAGAAACCACAAAATCTACTAAGGAGACAGAAGTAATTCTAAAAATAGACAAAAAAATAGCTCCAATTCAGGTGGCCGTATTGCCCCTCGTCAGAAATAAGCCAGAATTGGTTAAAAAAGCCAAAGAAGTTTTTCAATTATTAAAACCATATTTTATGTGCCAGTATGACGACGTCGGTTCAATCGGCAGAAGATATCGTCGAGGGGATGAAGTAGGGACAATCGTTTCAATTGCATGTGATTTTCAAACATTGGAAGATAATACAGTTACCCTGAGGGATAGAGATAGCATGAAACAGATAAGGGTAGAAATACCAAAATTAAAAGATATAATTCAAAAAATTCTCGAAGGAGAAGATTTTTTTAAACTTGGGGAAATTATTAAATAATTTCGGCAATTTCGCGATCAGTCTTTGATGTATTTTTCGATACTTTATTAAAATCGATATTCAAAATTTTACACATTTTTCTGAGAGCATAAAGAGGCATTCTGCTCTTTCTCGTTCGCCAAGCAGATATTGTTGCTTTATGAATGTCTGAAAATTTAGCAAAATTTTTATCTTTTTTAAACTTTTCTCTCATTCTTTTAAAAATAAGATTATGAAATTTACTTTTTAGAAGTACTGTTGTATTTTCATCGACATATTTACTAATATAATCGGGTCGATTTGAGAGCCTGATTTTTCCCTGGTCCTTTAAAATTTTCAAATAGGTTCTTATAATAGAGTGGCCACACTTGAAGTAATTCTTTAAAAATATCGCATCACAACACTTGATTTTTTGTAAAAGACTTAAAATTCTTTTTAGCGAGAGGGAAGCTTTGTGTTGAAAAATTGGGGTTTTGGTCAGATCTCCTGATAACCATTTAAGGAGTTTCCATTTTTGAGTGTTTTCTTCAAAATATTTTAGTAACCTCTCCTTTTTATTTACGGCCGTTGTGAATAGAGTCTCCTCTCTTCTCTCGCTATTTTTTGATTTCTTAAACTCAATTTTATCCTTTCCCCAGATTTCTCCTAGAGAGTTAAGCAAATCTTTGCTCCTAACACTAAACAATATTTTTTTATCAAAAGTTACACATCCATCAAACATCAATATTCCTCTTGCAAAAGCTTTCCGAATTTTTAAATTTGACCTTTTTATAATCTTCGGCTCGAAAGCTGTGCAAGCTTTGACCCCGGGTTTTACTTCGAAAAAAGTTATTAGATAACGAGCTAAAATTTTATTTGAAAATGAAACTCGCCAAGCATTTTCCCTTTTTTTAAATCGATTAGGAATGATATTAAATTCATCTCTTATCCATTTGATAAATGCTTCAACATTGTCTTTATATTCATCGGTAAGCTCGATACTGTAGTGAGTCTGGACTAGAAAGCGAGAAAAATGTATTGCTTTATTTAAAGATTTAAAATTATTTTTATTAGCTTGGATATTTATATAATATTGATTTCTAGAAGGAGCATATCCGGTAGAATAACGAATTCTTAATTTTGTAAGTTTGGATTTCATTTTTTCTAAATCTTTCAATCGAGAAGCAGCGATTACAATCTGGATGCTTAGACTTCCATCAGCCATGAAAGCCCCTAAAATTTTAGCTAAATTTTCATTTAATCTGCAAATAGCTTTAACAGGTTTAGCGGAAGCGGAATTAACTTTTAAATATTGCACATTCTCTTTTATCTTTTTTAAAAATTTTCGCCTATTTTTACTTAATTTCAATAATTTTAAAATTAAAGGAATTGGATAAAATTCGCTTTTACTCTGTAGTACCCTTTTAATTACGCTGTGAGAACAATGAAAATGAGTTGATAATTTTTTGCTTAGACTTTCTCTACAATTTCCAGTAGTTTCTAAAACATCCCTCTCCAATTCTCGTACGATATTTTTTAACTTAAGTCCTTTTATGCATATCCAAGATCTAGGATGGATATCCGCCGATGAGCGCAATAAAAATAGATTAAATTTTCTACTCATTACGTCATTATAGCGCATATAATTTGCAAATAAAATAGAGCTATATTACAATAAAACAAGAAAGAGTAAAAATCTCAGATTTAATTGAATGTATAGAAAAACTACTCTCAAAAACGGCTTAAGAATTATTGCTGTTCCCCAAAAGAGCACTTTAGCAGTGACAGTTTTGGCATTAGTTGGCACCGGTTCAAAATATGAAACCAAAGAAACTAATGGTATTTCTCATTTTCTTGAACATCTCTATTTTAAGGGAACAAAAAAAAGACCGTCGACAAAAGCGCTTGTTGAAACCTTAGACAAAGTAGGAGGAATTTATAACGCTTTTACCGGCGAGGAATACACTGGTTACTATGCTAAGGTGGCTGTGCCTCACCTAGATTTAGCCCTGGAGTGGGTTTCAGATGTTTATTTAAATAGTTTGCTGCCCAAAAAAGAACTAGAAAAAGAAAGGGGAGTGATCGTTGAAGAAATAAATATGTTTTTAGATACGCCGATGGTTTATATCGGAGAGCTTTGGAAAAAATTGCTTTACGGAAACCAACCGGCTGGTTGGGAAATAGCCGGAACTAAAGAAAATGTAGCTAAAATGACCCGCGAGCAAATTTTAAATTACATGAAATCTCAATATGTGGCTTCAAACACCATAATTTGTGTAGCTGGGAAAGTCTCTTTTTTGGAGGCAGTAAACAAAACTAAAAAATACTTTTCTGGAATAAAAATTACCAAACCGGCGTCCAAGGTGCCGGTAGTTGAAAGACAAAATAAGCCGCAGACTCTTCTTTTAACCAAAAATACCGATCAGACCCACTTGGCTTTAGGGGTCCGGGCTTTTAATGTTTTTCATCCCCAAAGATATGCCCTAGAGCTTTTAGAAACAATCTTGGGCGGGATGATGAGTTCTCGATTGTTTGTTGAGATTAGAGATAAACTCGGCATAGCTTATTATATAAAAACTGATGCTGATTTAGACCCCGATACAGGATATTTGGTTACCCAGGTCGGCGTAGATAATAAAAAAGCAGATAAAGCCATTTTAACTATTTTGAAAGAATATAAAAAAATCTCTCGGCAAAAAATTTCTAAAACCGAATTAAAAAAAGCAAAAGATTTTATTAAGGGGAAAACGACATTGCTTTTGGAATCTTCCGACGCTCGCGCTTCTTTTTATGCTGGCCAGGAACTTTTAGAAAAACAGATTTTAACGCCAGAAGAGGTTTTTAAAAAAATTGATAAAGTTTCTATAAATGATATCCTGAAAGTAGCAAGAGGTATTTTCCAACCTCAAAAATTAAACTTAGCTTTAATTGGTCCGTTTAAAGATAAAACAAAGTTTCAAAAATTATTAAAAATATAAATGAAAACTCGATGAACGGCGACCGCTTATTAGACATTTCTTGGGGGACAATTTTAAAGATATCTTTGGCTTTTCTCTGTTTTTACATTATTTATTTAGTAAGAGATATTTTGGTATGGGTCGCTTTTGCTTTGATCATTTCGATTTTACTTGATCCGGCTATAAATTTTTTACAACGTTTACGTCTTCCTCGAGTATTGGCGACAATTTTTGTTTATGTGGTTATATTTGGAATTTTAGGATCGCTTATCTACGCCACCGCCCCCGTGTTTGTTTCTGAAATTCAGCAGTTCTCTAAACTTTTCCCTCAATACTTTGAGAGAATCGCTCCTCCTCTTAGAGAATTGGGCGTAGAAGCTTTTGAAAGCATGGAAAGTTTTACTTTAGCCATAGGGCAAATGCTCCAAAAAGCTTCGGCTGATATTCTATCGGCTTTAGCTATCATTTTCGGCGGAATTGGCTCAACCATTTTTGTTTTAGCTATCGCTCTTTTTATGTCTTTGGAAGAGGGGGGAGTAGAGAGGGTTTTAGGAATTTTATCTCCCAAAAAATATGAAGCTAATATCTTGGCCATCTGGGAAAGATCTAAGAATAAAGTTGCTGGCTGGTTTGGAGCTAGAGTTTTAACCTGTCTTTTTGTTGGAATAGCCGTTTTTATTGCTCTTAAATTATTTAACGTAGAATATGCTTTTATTTTAGCCCTTTTAGCTGGAGTTTTAGATTTCATTCCAGTTTTGGGCCCAATTATAGTCGGGCTTATCGCTTTTGTTTTTGTTGCTCTGGATTCTTGGTGGAAAGCTCTTCTTATTTTAGTTGTCTTTATTCTAATTCAGCAGATTGAAGGCAATATTATCTCCCCGATATTAACTAAAAGATTTGTCGGCTTGCCTCCAGTTTTAGTTTTAATTTCTTTGGCAATCGGGGGAAAGCTTTTGGGAATTTTGGGAGCAGTTTTGGCCATTCCTTTAGGAGGAGTTATATACGAATTTTTAAGAGACTTCTTAAAAAAAAGAAAAGAGGAAGAAATTTCCCCACCTTCTTCTCCTCCGCCAAGACGGAGTCCGGAAAGACGAATAATATTCTAAAATGCCCACTCTTTATATTGTTGCTACTCCCATTGGAAATCTGGAAGACGTTTCCAAACGAGCCCTCCGTGTTTTATCGGAGGTTGATTTAATTTTGTGCGAAGATACCAGAGTGACTAAAAAATTATTAGATCATTACGGAATAAAAACGTCCACTTTTAGCTATCACCAGCATTCAAAACTTCAGAAAATTGAATATATTATTCAACTCTTGAAACAAGGCAAAAACTTAGCTTTAGTTTCGGACGCCGGCACCCCGGGAATTTCTGACCCGGGAGGCAAATTAATTGAAGAGGCGATCGATTTATTGGGAGATCAAATCAAAATTACGTCCGTTCCTGGCTCTTCGGCAATTACTGCGGCAGCTAGCGTTTCTGGTTTTCCAACGGATAAATTTTTATTTATGGGTTTTCCCCCGACAAAAAAGAAAAGAAAAAGATTCTTTGAGGAAATAATAAATTCGAAGTATCCAGTGATCTTTTACGAATCCCCCCACCGCATCCTGAAATCGCTTTGCGATTTACGCGGATTCACACAGATAAGAACACAGATTCGCACAGATAGAGAAATCGTGGTTTGCCGGGAATTGACTAAAAAATTTGAAACGATTTATCGCGGGGAAATTGATAGAGTGATAAAAGAGATAGAAAGAGGAGAAATTAAGGGAGAGTTTGTGGTAGTGGTTGAAGGTAAAAAGTAAGGTTTAAATTTAGTAAAAATTTTGTTAAAATAAAGGAGTTCAAACCTCCTTTTTTATATGAAAAAATTCTATATTACAACTACCCTGCCTTACGTTAACGCTGAAGCACATCTTGGTTTTGCCTTAGAAATTGTTCAAGCAGATGTAATTGCTCGATATTTTCGTCAACAGGGCTATGAAGTCTTTTTTAACACAGGCGTGGATGAACACGGCCTTAAGGTTTTTCGTAAAACCCAAAAAGAAGATTTAGAGCCCCAAGCTTATTGCGATATTTACGCTAAGAGATATAAAGCTTTAAAACAAGTTTTAAATCTAAGCTACAACAGTTTCATCCGTACCACCGATCCCCATC
>MNWE01000009.1 GCA_001872265.1 Parcubacteria group bacterium CG1_02_39_15 | reverse complement strand
GACCAATTCTCTTTTTGGGAGCTGGCATGGCGAATGCTCAAGGGCTTCTCAATCTTGAGGTAGAGGAGATGGCTGACGCGGAAAAAACGGTGATTTTTGTCACCGGCTGTCAGGCCGAGGAAAGCTCTGCTTTGTGGAGATCCGCTTACGAGCTGATTCCTCCGCTTGCGTTGCGGCCAACCGACACCTTAATTTTTTCCAGTCGGTGTATCCCGGGCAATGAAGCGGTTTTGCGCGAGCTCATCACTGCTCTCCGGCCAAAAGTCGGAAAGATAATTGTGAACGCGAGAGAAACCGAGCAGGTGAGGCTCCAGGGTATGGAGGTGGAAGAAGCGCCGGTTCACGTTACCGGACACGAACAAAAGGAGGGTCTCCGCTTGGTTTTGGAGATTCTCCGGCCCAAGCAGATTCTACCCTGGCCCCAAAGTTCTCCCCAGATTGAAGCCTTTCGAGAAATAGCTGGAGGAATTGAGATTCTTAATGAGAAAAATAGAGTGATTGAAATTTAATCTTTAAATTTTGAGCGCCTCATTTGGGGCGCTCTTAATTATTTAAATCCACTTAATTTATTATACCATGGTATAGTTAATTAAGTAAGATTTAGTAGATTCGCCATAAGTATCGCCAGGAGGGCGAGGAGACAACGTCGGTGAATTTATTTAAAATTTCTTCTAAAGAAGGCTGATTAAGATTAGCCTTAGTGTCAATTGGTAGGTTGGAGAATTTCTTTGGCAAGTTACCGGAAGCTAAATTAAATAAATGCGACAAAAAAGTAGTAGCATAGCATCCTTTAGATAGGGCAAAATTCAAAATTACTCCTCCGGGAATTATTTTCTGGCTGATGATTTTTACCTTTTCCATAGTATTTTGCTCCCTCTTTCTCAAAACAATAAAGGGAAATGGCTTTAAGTTTTTTTGAGCAAAAGTGATTGAAAAAATGCCTATTTTATTTAACAAATCTTTGTAAAAGGCCCAAGTTTTTTCGTCAGGAGTTAGAATCAAAGGAAAGGTTGCTGGCGGTTTTTCTTCCTTTTGAAGACAAGAAGAAATGGCTTTATTAAACAATAAGGCAGCCAGAGAAGTTAGCCAGAGCTGGACCACCCTGGGAATTTGATTTAAGGCGCCAATAAAATCGTCAGGATTTTTAATGAGGTGGTCTATCAGAGTTCTTTCACTTTGAAAGGTTAAAGGAAAAAGTTCTAATACTTCTTCAATTTTGTCCCATTTACCCCAGAGCTGCTCGATCTCTTTTCTTAGGCTTTGGAAATAAACCAATTCTCTTTCGCCGGGCTTGCAGATCGCCGTGAAGAGCGCTTTTTCATAATCGCCTTTTAGGATAGAGAGGCCGGAATGGGGGTTGGTAAGACGAGGTACGCCGAATCTTTGTAAATAGAAAAAATTAAAGAAACCTTCTTTTTCAACTTCTTTTAATCTTTTTAAGAATTCGTTTTTGTCAAAATTAGGGCCGGTTCTGATTAAAATTGTAAATTGGTTTCCTTTTAAACCCCCCAAATAAATTTCCCTTTCTCCAGAAAAAACATTCTTAATAAAAAAATTAGGAGAAGCAATTTGATGAAGCTTTTCAATGTCGCCATTTTTAATAGAAATTAACTGGGAGGTGATGGCGTGTTTATCTTTAATCCCAGCATACTTGATGTCTTTTGGCGCCAGATTTAATCTTTTGGTTAATTCTTCTGCAACCTCAATAGTAGAGAGGCCGCACTTTACCAAGTCGGCGTAAATTATCGGGTCTTGCCAGTCGAAATCTTTTTTGGTACTTAAAAATTTTTCTGGAGAAACGGTCTGAATTTCTCCTTGGGTATTAATTTCTTCAACAATAAAGTCCTGCGGCCAAAGCTTAAGGTATCCCAAGGGGAACCCTTTCTTTTTCGGGATATAAATGCCGTATTTTTCTAAGGTTTTTGAGTCGTCAATGAAGGTTTGGCTTTCAAAAAAACGAGGCCATCTTCTAATCGCCTCTCTAAAGTTTTCGTTTTCAATTTTCCTCGCCTCTAAATAATCCATACTATTCTAGTAATTCAAGGCTCATTCGGTGTTCTTTTGGGTCGATGGAAAGAATACGAAAATCGTATTCTTTTCCGATTTCCAAGGTTTTTTCCATTTTCATTTTAGTTCCAAATTCTGAAATATGACAAAGCCCCTGAATCTTTGAGCTCTTTTCGCCGCCAGTCCTTAAAATTTGGACAAAAGCTCCAAAAGGATTGAATTTAGTCACTATTCCCTTTACTTGGTCTCCTTTTTTATACTGTGCCTCAAGGTCCTGCCAGGGGTCCTTTTTCAGCGCTTTCAAAGACAAAGAAACCTTGTCCCCGGAAATATCAATAATCTTCACCTTAACCTTATCTCCCACCTGAACAATTTCGGCCGGTTCCTCTACCAGTTGCCAATCTAGCTCCGAAATATGAATTAATCCTTCCAGTCCTTCCGAACCGAACTTTATAAAGGCTCCGAAATCGGTAACTCCGGTAATTTCGCCTTCTACCACATCCCCCACTTTATAATTTGTTAAAAGTTTTTTTATTTTTTCAGTTTCTTTTGCCCTTTCAGACAAAATCAGTTTCCCTTCTCTTGCCGATAAATCAAAAATTTTAACTTCGAGGTCCTGGCCAATAAATTTTTGGAGTTCCTTCAAAATTTTAGCTTGGTCCCCTTTTTCTACCCTCGGATAATGGGAACTGTCCAATTGGGACACAGGTAAAAAGGCAGGAATTCCCAAAACCTCGCTGGTTAATCCTCCTTTGTTTGCTCCCAGGATTTTTATCATTACGGTTTCTTCTTTATCTTTCATTTGGCTGAGCTTGGTCCAGGTCAATTCTTTAGAAGCGCCGCTGACTGATAGTTCAATATATCCATCTTCGTTTTCTAAATCTATTATTTTGACAAAAAGATTATCTCCGGGCTTCACATTTTTCAATTGGTCTTTAGCTTCAGAAAACTCTTTTCCGTAAATTATTCCGGTGCCCATTTGGCCCAAATCCAAAAAAATAGAGGATTTTCCCTTACCGAGAACTTTCCCCTCAACAATCTCGCCCACTTTCAAAGGTTTTAATAAATCGTTTTTATCCAACATTTCTTTCATAATACCGAGCTTACAATAATTCTTGAATTTTTGCAATACTAATGATAAAATAATATATTAATATGCAAATTATTTGGCATGGACAATCTTGTTTCCAAATAGAAGCTCGCCACAATAAAAGCGAGCAAACTTTAATTTTAATCGACCCCTTTTCTGAAGAGATTGGGTTAAGACTCCCAAAGCTCCGGGCAGATATTTTATTGGTTACCCACCTTCATCACGATCACAATAATATCAAGGGAGTGGAAGGCGAACCTTTTTTGATTCAAGGTCCCGGCGAATACGAAGTAAAAAAAGTTTTTGTGCAGGGGATTTCTTCTTGGCACGATGACAAACTCGGCCGCGAACGAGGTCCAAATACCATTTATACCATAGAGGCTGAAGATTTGAAATTATGCCACCTGGGAGATCTCGGCCAAAAAGAGCTAACCCCAGAACAGTTAGAAGCGATCGGCGACGTTGATATTCTAATGATTCCTATCGGTGGGGTCTATACAATTTCAGCCAAAGAAGGAATCCGAGTGATGTCCCAAATTGAGCCCAGAATAATTATTCCCATGCATTACCAAATACCAAAATTAAAAACTGAAACCAAGTTAGACGGCTTAGATAAGTTTTTAAAAGCAATGGGAATTAGGTCGCTTGAGCCAATCAATAAGCTATCGATAAAAAGCAAAGACATCTCGCCAGAAGAAGCAAAAATCGTCGTATTAACCCCCTAATTCCTTTCCTGAGCATGATTCAAGACCTACCGGAAACAAAAAGAAAGATAATTTTCTGGGCAGTAATAATTATTATCAGTTTGGGATTGTTGTCTAAGTTTGTTCAGATTACTCAAGAAAGGCTAAGGCAGGTTAAAGGAGAAGAAGTGAAAGAAGAGTTGGGGATTCCTTATCTCCAAAACCAACTGGAAGAGCTTCCTAAAATTGAAATGCCAAAGATAGATGAAAACCTTCTAAAGCAATTCGAAGAACTGCTTAAACAAACTGAAGGGCAATCAGCCCAGGAACAAACAGCCGAGTAAATATGCCGAAAAATAATCAAAAACCAAATAAGGCAGTCGGAGTAGGGTTTGTCAGGCCTCGGGAAATTACCGAGGAGATGAAGGAGTCTTACATTGATTATGCCATGTCCGTGATTGTCGCCCGGGCTCTGCCCGACGTAAGAGATGGCTTGAAACCGGTTCATCGCCGGATTTTATATACTATGCTGGAAGACGGTCTAAGGCACAACGCTAAATTCCGCAAATCAGCTACAGTGGTGGGTTCTTGTCTTGGTCGTTATCACCCTCACGGCGATACGGCGCTTTATGACTCTTTGGCGAGGATGGCTCAAGATTTTTCTTTGAGATACCCTTTAATTGACGGCCAGGGCAACTTCGGATGTTTTACAAAAGATACCAAAGTGAAATTAACTGATGGCAGGAGTTTAAATTTTGAAGAATTAATAAAAGAAATAAAACAAGGCAAGAAGAATTATACATTTACTTTTAATTCTGAAACTCAAAGAATTGAAATTTCTGAGATTAA
>MNWE01000014.1 GCA_001872265.1 Parcubacteria group bacterium CG1_02_39_15 | reverse complement strand
GTTTTGGTAAATAACGCCGGCATTGCCCAAGACAGAACCTTAGCCAAAATGACTAAAGAAGAGTGGCAGAAAGTTATAGATGTTGATTTAACAGGAGTTTTCAATTGCTCAAAAGCCGCTCTCCCCTTGCTTATTGCCAATCAGGGCAACATTGTCAGCATTTCTTCTTTGGTTGGCCAGAGAGGCAACTTTGGCCAGACAAATTATGCGGCAGCCAAGGCCGGTGTTATCGGTTTTACCAAGGCCTTGATGAAAGAGGTGGGTCGCTTTGGGGTAAGGGTTAATGCCATCGCTCCGGGTTTTATTGAAACTCGTTTGACTGAAAATCTCCCTCCAGAAGTAACCGAAATGGTAAAAAAATTCACTCCCTTGGGCCGTTTCGGCAAACCAGAAGAAGTAGCTAGCTTAGTTTTCTTTTTAGCTTCAAAAGAAGCCAACTTTATTACGGGTACCGTAGTAAATATTGATGGAGGATTGCCTTTGTAATTATGAAATCAGCCTTGGACAAACTTTTTAAAGCCCTAAGTTCAAATTCCCCGGAGATTTCTTTTGAGGTAGAATTTTGGGATGGGACTAAAGAAAAGTATGGCTCAGGTATTAAAAAATTTAAATTAATCATTAAAAATAAAGGAGTGATAAAGAGAATTCTTGGTGGAGGTAGTATGGGATTTGGCGAGGAGTTTATGAGAGGAAACATTCTTATTGAAGGCAATCTTCAGGATCTTATTAAAATGAAGTATGGCCCAAATTTTGTTGATTTTAGTCTTTCCCTAAAAGATAAATTAAAGATTTTTTACAATTACATTTTCTCCCTGGGAACCATCCTCAATTCAGAAAGGAATATCAGTTATCATTACGACGTGGGGAATGATTTTTATTCTCTCTGGCTTGACCCGACCCTAACTTATTCCTGCGCTTATTTTAAAAAGGAGGAAGACACTCTTGAGCAAGCCCAATTACAGAAATACGAACATGTCTCTAAAAAACTTCAACTAAAGCGAGGAGAAACCTTGGTGGATATGGGCTGTGGTTGGGGAGGGATGATGTTTTATGCGGCTGAAAATTATGGAGTAAAATGCGAAGGTTATACCCTTTCAGAAAATCAATACAGTTATGTTTTAGAGGAAATTAGAAAAAGAAAGTTACAAGATTTCGTTAAGATTTATTTGAAAGATTACCGAGAGGCCGAAGGAAAATTTGATAAGTTTGTTTCTATTGGCATGTTTGAGCACGTTGGCAAAAAGTTTTACCCGATTTTTTTTGAGGTAGTAAAAAAATTATTAAAATCAGGAGGAACTGGCCTGCTTCAGACTATCGGCTCTTCAAAAGATACGCCCACTGACCCCTGGGTTACCAAGTATATTTTTCCTGGTGGCTTTATCCCGGCGCTTCAGGTGATTATTAACATTATGAATCAAAAAGGCCTAGTTTTTTTTGACATCGAGGATTTGAGACGGCACTATCACATGACTCTCGATAAATGGATAGAGAGATTTGAAAAAAATATTGATAAAATAAGAAAAGTTTTAATTAAAATATTTGGTAGTGGGGAAAGAGTTGAGGAGTTTTTGCGAATGTGGCGACTTTATTTAAATGGAAGTTCAGTTTCTTTTAAAGCAGGGGGCAATCGTTTATATCAAATCACTTTTAGCAATGGTTTGAACGATCAATTACCTTTAACCAGGAGCTATCTTTATTCACCGAGCTCGCAAAGCGAGCGAAGGTGGAAATGAGCGAAGCTCATTGAGTTTAATATGGCCTTGTTAACTAAAGAACAAATCAAAGAAATTATTCCGTATGATGAGCCGTTTTTGTTTGTAGATGGCGTGGAGGAGATGGGAGAAAATACCATCTCTGGTTTTTATCAAGCCTCAAAAGAGGCCCCTTATTTTAAAGGACATTTTGTTGACTTTAAAATAATGCCTGGCGTTCTGGTGGTAGAGGCCTTAGCTCAACTTTCTACTATTCTTTTGCGACAAAAATTTGGTGAAAACCACAAAAAATTTCACTTTTTAGCTTACGACGTGAGAAGCTGCCAGTTTTACAAACCGATTTTTCCCGGAGATAAAATTATTTTGAAAGATGAAATTCTGGGCATTTATCAAAATCAAATTGCTCACGTTAAAGGTCAAGTCCTAGTTGGCGAGGAATTAAAGGTTGCTGAGACTTCGTCTCATCTTCCGCCTCGCCCCGCTTCGCGGGGCTTAGCATGCGAAGCCAGGTTTTCAGTGGCCATAGTGGATAAAGATGAGTTTAAAACAAAATACCTTGAGAGAGAAAAAACAGAGAATCTGGAACCGCAAACCAAGCTCCCTCCTTTAAAAATAGGGAATCTTTTTGCTCGGCTGCCGATTATCCAGGGCGGTATGGCAGTGAGAGTATCGTTGCATAATTTAGCCGGCAACGTTGCCAAAGAGGGAGCAGTGGGCATTATTGCTGTTTCTGGCATGAGTGACCCTAATGAAGTTAAATCGGAAATAAGGCAAGCCAGGAAAATCGCCGGACCCAAAGGAGTGATTGGAATAAATATTATGGGGGTGGTGGGCCATTTTCTTGAGTTGGTAAAAGCGGCTATGGAAGAAAAAATCAATTTAATTATCCAGGGAGCTGGATTTAGGGAAGACATTTTTGAATTAGGAAGAAAATATAATGTTCCCATATTTTCTATGGCTTCCTCTTTGAAAGTAGCTAAAAAGGGAGAAATGATGGGGGCGGCCGCCGTTGTTGTTGAAGGAGCAGATGCCGGCGGCCACCTTGGGTTTCCCAAGGGCCATCCTTTTAGAAAGACCATTGATATTGTAAAAGAAGTGGTAAAAGAGATAAAAATTCCAGTCATTGCGGCTGGGGGTATTTTTGACGGCAAAGATATTGTCGAGATGTTAAGGGCCGGAGCCAAAGGAGTTCAGATGGCCACCCGTTTTGTTGCCACCAAAGAGTGCGATGCTCACCAAAATTTTAAAGAAGCCCATTTAAAAGCCAAAAAAGAAGATGTTGTTATTATTCATTCGCCGGTTGGCCTGCCCGGTCGAGCAATCAAAACTCCTTTTGTAAAAAAAATCTTAGAAGGAAAAGCGCCAAAGCCAGACCCAAAGAAGTGCCAGGGCTGCATTGGAATGGTTTGCGACAAAAGCTACTGCATTTTGGAAGCCCTGGAAAACGCCAGAAAAGGCGATATTGAAAACGGCTTAGTTTTTGCTGGCTCCAATGTTTGGAGGGTGAATAAAATAGTTTTAGTCAAAGAATTAATCCAAGAATTAGCCAGAGAGGCCAATGATATTTTAAAACGCGAACCTTTATGGGTAAAAGAATATGTTGAGTGAAAACAAGCTAACTAAACTTTTAGGAATTAAATATCCCATTATCCAAGGGGGAATGGCCGGAGTTTCAGAATCAAAATTAGTTTCGGCCGTTTCTAATGCCGGAGGGTTAGGAGTGATCGGCTGTGGTTTTTTTCCTCCTTCTTGGCTGGAAGAAGAAATTAAAAAGACTAAAAACTTAACCGATAAGCCCTTCGGAGTCAATCTCTTTATGCGCAATCCGGGAGTAGCTGAATTGATAAAAATTATCATTAAATATCAAGTGCCAGCGGTTTTCACTGGCGGCGGAAATCCCCTGCCCGTTCTTCCTTATCTTCAGGCAGCCGGGATTAAAATTATTCCAGTAGTTGCTTTGAGTAGGTTGGCCAAGAAAATGGAAGACAACGGCGCCGACGCCGTAGTGGCGGAGGGAATGGAATCCGGTGGCCACATCGGAGAAACCAGTACTTTTACTTTAATTCCCCAAGCTAAAGCTGCTTTGAAGGGCATGCCCTTGATTGCCGCTGGCGGCATTTATGACGGAAAAACGGCAGCAGCTGCCTTCTTGCTTGGAGCAGACGGCATTCAAATGGGGACAAGATTTTTAGCCAGCAAAGAGTGCCAGATTCACGAGAACTATAAAAAAAAGGTTATTGAAGCAACCGAGGAAGATATTACGGTAGTAGCCCGATTTACTGGTTATCCGGTCAGGGTAATTAATAATGAGTTTGCCAAAAAGACCAGAAAGTTTGAGGAAAAAAATCCCTTTCCCGAAGAAGTAAAGGCCGAGAACTTTGCCGGCTCCCGGGCTTTAGCCGGAAATGTTGAGGAAATTCCTTTGCTTTGCGGGCTCTGCGCCGGAGGAATTAAGGAAATTAAAAGTTGTCAAGAAATCATAGAAGAGATCGCGAAAGAATTGGGAAAGCTCTCATGAGTCCTTTGCTTTCTTGGTTTTGTAAAATTTTTCTTGCCCCGGTAGTAAAAGCACTTTTTATCAAAGAAATTAAAGGAAAGGAAAACATTCCTAAAAGGAATTTTATTTTAGTTTCCAACCACCAAAGCTACCTCGACATTATTTTAGATGCCTATTTGTGCGTGCCAAGAAGGTTTCATTTTATTGGCCAGATTGAAGGATTCAAACCGCCCCTCAAATGGCTCATTGCTGCTCTTTATTTTATTTCCGGGGTGATCCCTTTAAACAGAAAAGATGACAACTCGCGAGAAAGAGTAGTTGAGGAAGCGATCAAGGTTTTAAAAAAAGGAGATGTTTTAGCTATTTACCCCGAGGGGAGGAGATCGACTTCGGGAGTTGTTCAGGAAGGCAAGTTTGGCACAGCCAGGATTTTTTTAAAAACCGGAGTCCCTGTTTTGCCGGTTGGCATTAAAGGCGCTTTTGAGTTGTTGCCTCCCCACGGGAAATTAAAGATAAAAAGAATTGTTAAAATTAATATTGGCAAGCCCCTCTTTTTTGAAAAAGAATCAGCAGAGGCCAAAAATTTGAAAGAGGACTCAAGGGCATACGAAGAAATCGTTAAAAAAATTACCCAACAAACAATGGCTGAGATAAAAAAATTATGCTAAAGAAAATCCTCATTGCCAACCGGGGAGAAGTTGCTTTAAGAATAATCCGGACTTGC
>MNWE01000044.1 GCA_001872265.1 Parcubacteria group bacterium CG1_02_39_15 | reverse complement strand
TTAAAAATCTCCGAGATGTTATCAGATTAATTCTAAAATATCGAGAAGAACGCGAAAGAAAAAAACTTTACGTTCCGAGTCTGCCTTCAGAAAAAGCTAAAATTCTTCAAGATTTAAACGTCACTATAACTATCTAATTTGGTTTATGCCTAAATTTCCGGCCTTAACCGATAAGCAAATTATTAAAAAACTCGGAAGGCTGGTTTTAGATTCTACCGGTATGCGAAAGGTAATCACGAAATGTGGGTCAGAGATATTGATGGCAAAATAGCAATAGTGCCGCGGCACCCAGGTAAAATTATTAAGCGAAAAACTCTAAAGGATATCATTGAAGCTACTGGACTTTCAACAAAAGAATTTAGTGAATTGTAAAAATAGAGCCGAAACTTTAGAAGTCAAAGATTGGATTAAATTAACAAAAAATTTTAAATTTTTCGACAAAAAATGATAGAAGTTATTTTACTGATTTCTTATTCCAAATTAGAAATTTATTTAAATTTGTTTTATAATTAAAGCGGTATGACAAAGCGTAAAGAAATCCTTATTAGTTTTCTCTTTATAATCTCACTAGTTCTCCCGATAATTGCTTTTTCTAAGGACGAAGAGGCCTGCCGACACCTTGAGGTTCCAATCCCCGGCCTAACCTCTACTTGTCTCCCAGCTTTACCAGATTATATTGTAGCCATTTACAATTTCGCTTTGATGATTATCGGGATAATTTGCTTCGGAGCCTTACTTTATGGCGGTTTCCGTTACCTAATTTCGGCTGGCAACCCAACCGTTATGGCTGACGCCAGAGACCAAATCTTTTCAGCTATATTAGGTTTAATTATTCTATTTTCTTCTTATTTAATTTTAACTACTATTAATCCTGAGCTGGTGATTTTAAGGGAAAAACCAATAGAAACCAGGTACTGCACTAAAAAAGAGGATTGCCCATCTCAAACTTGTGAGGCCGGGAGATGTAATTATTCGCTCAATATCTGCGATGAGAGTACCCCTTGTCCACCCCTTCAATGTATAGAAGGATTTTGTTCTGTCCCGGCGAGCACTAGCTGGTCCACCGGCTGTTCAGCTTATTTTACCTCCGATGTCACCGAAGAAGAATGCCCGGATTATTGTCAATGGTGCCCTAAGTGTTCAGAAAATGAAATAAATCAATGGAGGGTTGATAAGTGCGTTGAACAGGGAACGGACTGTGGGTATCATTGTGTAGAAGGAGAATGCGAAGCGGAAACATGCGAATAATGTAAGAGTACTACCGTTAAGTTTGGGTAATATGAGCCTTAGTGAATATTTAAAAAAAATTCGAAATTTGACTTTAGTAAAAAGAAAAATTATCTTCTGGGTGATAATAATTATTTTCGGAGTTATTTTGTTCGCCCTTTATCTTCTAAATATCAAACAAAAAATAAAGACCTTTCCACTAGAAAAATCTTTAGAAGAATTGAGATTGCCTCAATTAAAAGAGGAACTAAAAAATTTACCAAAATTCGAGATAGAGAAACCAAAAGAAGAAATAAAAGGAGATATTAAAGAAATAGAGAAATTAATGGAGGAAATTAAAAAACAACAGGGTCAAAAATAAAAAATGAGGCAAGAAATTAAAAATTATTTCTTAACTTTCATTAAACTAAACAAAAAGGGGCTGATTTTAGCTCTTTTATTTTTTGTTATTTTTGGTCTGATTTTTTCTCCTCAACCAACTTGGGCCCAAATCCCTGGTTTTAGTTGCGGGGTGTTTGATCCATTTTGTTGGCTAGCAAATGCCATATTATCTGTAATGGTCAAAATTGTCGTTTTGATCTTTTTTGGAATTCCTCTTCTTCTCTCGGCCGTTTTTGTTGGAATTATGGCTCTTATCTTAGGTTGGATTATCAGTCCAGATTTTATTTCTCTCAAATTCACTCAAAATGCTTTTGTTAATACTGGTCTATCCATTACTCGAAACTTCGCCAATATGGGCTTTATTGTCTTTTTAGTTGCTATTGCTTTAGCAACTGCCTTGAGGATTGAAGAATATAAAGCCAAAAAAACTTTGCCAATTTTAATCCTTATTGCTTTACTCGTCAATTTCAGCCCGGTCTTTTGTGGTTTCATCATTGACGCTTCAAATATTGTGATGAATTTTTTCTTAAATGGGGTTACTGGACTTACTGGTTTTTCTAATTTTCTCATGCAATCAGGTCAAGCCATGTGGAACCTCATTATCACAGCCGGTTTCGATCTCTGGGCAAATATCTCGACAGCGATGCAAATTATAATTATGATTGTTTTTAATTTTTTTGCTGGATTTATTTTTATTCTCTTTTCCGCTCTTTTTATTATGCGGTATATTATGCTCTGGATTTTGGTCATTCTTTCTCCGATTGCCTTTGTCTCTTATATTCTACCAGCAACCAGAAGAGGTGGAAGTCTTTTGAGCTGGCAAAAATGGTGGGAACAATTGATTGCCTGGTCAATTATTGGAATCATTGCCGGCTTTTTCCTTTACTTAGGATTTACCATGATTAGTATGATCAATGCCAACATAAACGCATTTGTTTGCCGGCCAGGAGATCCAAATTGTGGTCCGGGTGGTCTCGGTTTAATGAATAATATCTTGCCCTATCTTATCCCCTTGGTTTTGTTATGGATTGCTTATCGAGAAACTAAGAGAACTTCTGCTATGTTTGCCAAAGAAGCTATTGAAATGCCAGGAAAAATAGCAAAAGTAGCGGGCCAGGTAGCAATAATAGCGGCGACAGCTGGGGCTGGGGCTGGAGCCGCGGCTGGAGTATTAGGAAAAGCGGCTGCTGGAGCCCAGAGATTAGAAACAACTTTAGGGAAAGTACCGATATTAGGCAAACCCTTAAAATATGGAGTAGGGAAACCTATAAGTTGGGCAACCAGAGGAGTGGAAGCGGTTGCTGCTCCTCCACTTTTAGAATACGCTGAGAAGGCAAGAAGGGTGCCAGGAAAAGAGCTTCAAAAAATAGATGATATGAGCGGGCCAGAAGCAGAAGCATATGTTAACGCTAAGACCAGCCTGCTTCCGCAACCAATTAAATCACAATGGAGAGCACAATATATGGCTAAAATGGCGGACAAAGAAATCCTTGAATTCACCAGCCCAGAATTCCAAAAAGAAGCAAAAGCTGTAAGGGCCTCTATTTTTGAAAAAGAAAATCCTTATTTCCAGAAAGAGGCTCACTCTATCCGAAAGGCTTTAGGAGATATGGGAGAAGAAGAGTTGGTACATTCAAAACTAGTTGGATTAACCGGTACGGATAGAGATGAAAAGGAGAAAGAAATAAAGGAAGAGATTAAGAAAACAAAAGGAATAATTCAAGAAAGACTGGGAGACAAAGGCATAACAATTGAAGCAGGGTTAAAATTAAAATATATTACTAAGGAGGAAGTAGATAAAGATAAAGTAGCAGCTACGGCGAAAGCAAAAGCAAAATTAACGGCAGAAGAGATAACACAATTCCTCACCGATACTGCTGCAGCAGCAACGGACGTTAAAGAATTAAAACCCGAGGATATTAGAAAGATAATTAAACCTGATACTCTTGCTACTCGAATAGGATTAACTCTCGGAAACCCCAGAAATCTTCAAAAAATTCAAGACAGTTTCGGCCATAAAAAATTAAAAGATGTTATTGAAGGCCGTGGTGGATTAAATGATGCTACGAACACTCCGGAGAAATTAGATGAATATGCAAGAAAAATAAATCCAGCAATGGCTCGATCAATTCTAACCTCTCCAGCTTATAGAGAAATAGAAATAGAAGCAAGAAGACATATGTTAAATCCTTCAGGTCAGCCTACAATTTCTCCTGCTGCTTTTGAAAAAAGAAGGAGGGTTCTAGAAATATTGGAAGAAGAACCAAAGCTTTCTCGGTTTGATAAATTACAACTCAAAGAAAGAAAATATCGTGAGAGAATTGAAGAATTACGAAAGAGAGGACAACCAACCACATATTGGGAAAATCGGCTCGCTACCGAGCAACAAAGAGTAGCTACGTTACGACAAAAAATCGAGAGAATAAAACGTCTCAGAGAGAAATGGGAAGAAATTGAAAGATTAAAAAAAACTGCCGAAAAAAGGACCTTAAAATAAAAAAATGGGGGTAAAAACAGTTTTTAACGTTTTGTTCTTACCCCTTAAGGGGATTGAGTGGGCTTCTTGCGATGAGCGCGCCGAGCCTCCTTAGTTTTTCTGAGTTCTTCACGATAGTACTCTCGATCCTCTTTTAACTCAAGGAGTTCTTCTTCTTCCTCAAGCTGATGCTCTAACTCCTCTCTAGAACGACGAACAGCTTCAAGTCGGGCTCGCCGAAGATCTGCGGCAGTCTGAGTTGGCACTTGAGCTGGTTGCTGGGCAAGATGAGTACGGTCTCCTCTGAGTTCTCTAAAGAGCAATGTTACTAGTATCGCTAAAGCCACTACACTTACAGCAGCTACTAACCCTATTAGCCATTCTATCATGTAATATTCACCTCTTTTCTTTTTTACTGTCTCTATTATACACCCTATAAAAATTTTGTCAAGCCATATGCCTAAAAAATACACTTCAGAACAATTTTGGAAGTTATACGAAAAACTTCCTCAGGAATTAAAGGATGCTCTTTTTGCTGAGGAAACTGGGAACAATATTTATGAGATTTGTGAACGAAATGGAATTTCAGAAAACTTAGACCAAATTGTTGAATATGTTGGCCAGGTTTTAGTTGGAGTTTTGCCACCAGACGAACTTCCAGAAACATTAGAAAAAGAAATAAAATTAGAAAAAGAGGTGGCAAAAAAAGTCAGCCAAGAAATCAACCGCTTTATCTTTTATCCGGTAAAAACAAGTTTAGAAGAGCTTTACAAAATAGAAATTGCGCCGATTGCTGGAACACCGGTCAGGCCTCCACCAAGAAAAAAAATAGAAGCAGAAAAACCAGAAAAGCCAGAAAGAGAAGACGTTTATCGAGAACCAATTGAATAGATGTTGGAGTGTTGGAATGTGAGAATGTTGGAATGTAAAAATGTTAGAGGGTTAGATTGTTTTTAAA
>MNWE01000042.1 GCA_001872265.1 Parcubacteria group bacterium CG1_02_39_15 | reverse complement strand
TTATACTTAGGAAAGGATTACCTCGAAGCGCTTGAAAATTACGATATTATTATTAAGTCGCCGGGAGTCCCTTTTAAAATTTTGCCCGAGTCAGTTTTGAAGAAAATTACTACTCAAACTGAAATTTTCTTTGATAATTGTCCGGGGAAGATTATCGGAGTTACTGGCACCAAGGGCAAGAGCACGACCGCCTCAATGATTTATCGGGTTTTAAAGGAAAGCGGCCTAAGGGCGCATTTAGTGGGCAACATCGGAAGGCCGGCATTAAATTTTCTATTCCCGGCCACTCCAAAAGATGTTTACGTTTATGAACTTTCCAGCCATCAGTTGTACAACCTGAAAAAAAGTCCCCATATTGCCGTTTTGCTTAATATCTATCCTGAACATCTAGATTACTACAAGAGTTTTGCTGAATACGCACGGGCAAAAGCCAACATTACTCTTTACCAAACTAAAAATGATTATTTGGTTTTCAATTCGGGAGATAAACTGGTTAAAGAATTTGCTAAAAAAACAAAAGCTGAAAAAATCCCGATAAAAGGAGAGTATTACGAATTAGATAAGGCAGCGGCTAGAGCCGTGGGAAAGATATTTAAAATCCCTCCAGAAACTATTGAAAAAGCGCTCAAAGAATTTAAATCTTTACCTCATAGATTGGAATTGGTCGGAACGTATAAAGGAATTACTTTTTACAACGATGCCTTATCAACTATTCCGGAAACTGCCATCTTCGCAATAAAAGCCCTGGGCAAGAAAGTTGAGACCATTATGCTGGGCGGTTTTGATAGAAAAATTGATTTTAAAAAATTAGCCAAAAGTGTTTTAGAAAATAAAAACATAAAAAATCTAATTTTATTCCCAACTACCGGAGAAAAAATCTGGCGCGAAATAGTGAAACAAGCTCTGGGAAGGGAAGTACCTAGGCATTTCTTTACGGACAATATGCGAGATGCCGTCAAACTCGCTTATAAAAATACTCGGAAGGGAAAAATCTGCCTCTTATCTTGCGCCTCAACCAGTTTTAGTATTTTTAAAGATTACAAAGAAAAAGGTAATTTATTTAAAAAGCAAGTTTTTGCGCAGCGAAAACGAAGGTGGAAATGAAACAATAGTTTCATTGACTAATATGTTAAGAAATTTAGTAAAAGATCGAAGGGGTCAGCCTGATATTTTTTTGGCTGGAGCGGTTCTGGCTCTAATAATTTTAGGGATTTTAATCTTAGCCAGTGTTTCAGCTTCTCTTTCTGAAGAAAGATTCGGAAATACTTATTATTTTTTAAATCATCAAATTGTTTTTGGCTTAATCCCAGGGTTAATTTTGGGCTTTCTTGCTTTTAGGGTCAGGCTTGATTTCTTTAAAAAATGGGCTCCAGCCTTACTTTTGGTAAATTTGGTCTTTTTGAGTATGGTCTTTTTGCCTAAAATTGGCTCTGAAGCTGGCGGAGCGGCCAGATGGGTTTCTTTTGGTTTGTTTTCTTTTCAGCCCTCGGAATTTTTAAAACTCACTTTTATTCTTTATTTAGCAGCCTGGTTGGCCAGCCGCACCTCAAAAACAAGGGGGTTTAGCCAGACTTTTATTGCTTTCTTATTAGTTGTTGGTATAATTAGCTTGTTTTTGGTCCTCCAGCCAGATATTAGTACCTTGGGAGTAATTGTGATTTCAGCTGCTCTAATGTATTTTTTAGCCCAAACTCCCCTCTGGCACAGCATTCTTATAATTTTGATTGGCGGAGGGGGATTATTGGCCTTAATAAAACTTGCTCCTTATAGATTGAATAGATTATTAGTTTTTCTTAATCCCGAAATTGACCCCATGGGAATTGGCTACCAGATAAAACAGGCTTTAATTACGGTCGGGTCGGGCGGCTTATTTGGCTTGGGCTTGGGCTTGTCGCGTCAAAGGTATGGGTTTTTGCCTCAGTCAATGTCAGATTCGATTTTTGCCATTTTTGCTGAAGAAACCGGATTTATTGGAGCTGCTATTTTGATTCTTATTTTCTTGCTGATTTTGTGGAGAGGGTTTAGAATCGCTAAAAGGAAAGAGGACAAATTTTCTCAGCTGGCTGCTCTGGGATTAACTGTTTGGGTTTGTCTCCAAGGCTTTACTAACTTGGCAGCAATGATAGGAATTTTACCCCTGACGGGCATTCCCTTGCCGTTTGTTAGTTATGGAGGATCAGCTCTTATGTCAGAATTAATTGGAATGGGGATATTATTAAATATTAGTCGCAGGTGACATGAAAATATTATTTACCGGCGGTGGTACCGGCGGTCACATTTTGCCCATTATCGGCATTGTTAGAGAAATCAGAAGGCTTAGTCCTCAAAAGGACTTGCAATTTTATTACATCGGCCCAAAAGACGACTTTGGCTCAATTTTGCTTTCCCAAGAAGGAATTAAGATTAAAACCGTGCTGGCTGGAAAAGTTCGGAGATATATGGATTGGAAAACCATATTCCAAAATTTGACGGACGTTCTTCTTAAAATTCCGATAGGTATTTTTCAGGCTTTCTTTTATGTTTTCTTTCTGGCTCCCGATTTAATCTTTAGCAAAGGAGGATTCGGCTCAATTCCTGGCGTGATTTCCAGTTGGCTATTAAGAGTCCCGATTTTTCTCCACGAGTCGGATGTTACTCCGGGCCTGGCCAATAGATTCATCTCGAGATTCGCTCTGGAAATTTTTGTTTCTTTCCCCAGAACAGAATATTTCCCTCCAAAGAAAATGATTCAAGTTGGCAACCCTATTCGTAGAGAAATTTTAGAAAGTTCAAGAGAAAAAGGTAGAGAATTTTTTAAGTTAAGCGGGGAGAAGCCTGTAATTCTAATCTTGGGCGGCTCCCAAGGAGCTCAAAGGGTAAATGATAAAATTTTAGAGATTTTAGCAGAGCTTCTTGAGAATTTTTATGTTTTGCACCAATGCGGAGAGAAAAATTTCCCAGAAGTAAAAGCAGAAAGTAAAGCTATCTTGCCCGAAGGTTTAGATAAAAATTATCGTCTTTTTCCTTTCCTGAAAGAAGAAGAGTTAAAACAGGCTTACGCGGTCTGCGATCTAATTGTCAGCCGGGCGGGGTCGGGTAGTCTTTTTGAAATAGCTGCTTGGGGCAAGCCTTCTATTTTGATTCCTTTGCCGGAAGCTGCTCAAAACCATCAAGTAAAAAATGCTTATGCTTATGCTGAAGGAGGAGCAGCAATAGTAATGGAGGAAGCTAATTTTACTTCTCATTTCTTCTTAGAAAAACTCAAATATCTCTTTTCTCGCCCAGAAGAGTTGGAACGGCTTCAAAAAGCAGCTCGTGAATTTTCCAAACCTCAAGCTGCCAAAATAATAGCTGCTTACATTTACAGCTATCTCGCTGGTCAATGAGGCTTTGCCTCATTGACATCTTCGCTCGGCTTCGCCTCGCTCGCTGGTTGAAGTTGGGAAAGATTATGTTAAGCTAAAATTAGAAATATGCCAGCTAACGATTTTAAATTCTTTAAGCCTGGCGAGGTTAGGGTGAGAATTGCCCCGTCGCCAACCGGGTTTTTACATATTGGGTCAGCTAGAACTGCTCTTTTTAATTTTCTCTTTGCCCAATCGCACCAAGGTAGTTTTATTTTAAGGATTGAGGATACCGACGCTGAAAGATCGGACCCTCGTTTTGAAAAAGATATTATTGAAAATCTCAAATGGCTGGGGATTGAATGGAACGAAGGTCCTTACCGCCAAAGTCAAAGATTAAATATCTATGCTAAATATTTAGAAAAACTGATTCAAGAGAATCAAGCTTATTATTGTTTTTGCTCAGAGAAGGATTTGGAAGCCCAAAGACAATATCAATTATCAATAGGAGAAGCGCCGCACTACAATGGCAAGTGCGCTCAGCTTTCTCCGGAAGAGGTAAAAAAAGGATTGACTGAGGGAAAACCGACAGTGATCAGATTTAGAATGCCCCCAAAAAAAGTAGATTTTGAGGACTTGATTCGGGGAAAGGTGGAGTTTGACGCTTCTTTAATGGGTGACCTTGTTATTGCCAAAAACTTAAGCAATCCTCTTTATAATTTTGCTGTGGTGGTTGATGATTTTGAAATGAAAATCAGTCATGTCATTAGAGGAGAAGAACATCTCTCCAATACTCCAAAGCAAATTCTTTTACAGGAAGCTTTAGACTTTCCGCGACCACTTTATGCTCATTTGCCCTTAATTTTAGGCCAAGACCGAACAAAATTGAGCAAAAGGCATGGCTCAGTTTCGGTTTCTCAATACAAAAAAGAAGGGTATTTAGCCGAAGCCCTAATTAATTTTATGGCATTTTTAGGTTGGAATCCGGGCGGAGAAAGAGAAATTTACTCTTTGCCTTCTTTAATCAAAGAGTTCTCCTTGGAAAGAGTCCAGAAAGCTGGAGCAGTTTTAAATATTAAAAGGTTGGATTATTTAAACGGATTTTATATTCGTCAAAGATCAATTGAAAAAATAACTGAGCTATGTATTCCTTATTTAATTGAGGCGGGGTTAATTGGAAAAGTAGAAGGTAAAGACCTAAAACTTTTTGGAGATGACTCCGGTTTCCTCGCCAGCCAATATATTATTAGAGAAACCGGTGAGGAAATTTCTTTTGACACTTTAAAGAAAATTTTCGCCCTCTATCAAGAAAGACTAAAGAAATTATCTGAAATTTCTGAGTTGACTGATTTCTTTTTTAGAGATAGTTTAAAATATAGCAAGGATTTGTTAAAATGGGAAAAGATGTCAGATGAAGAAGTTAAAGAATCTCTTGAAAAATCAGAAAAAACTTTATCTGATGTAGTAGTTGAAAACTGGACTCGGGAAAATTTAGAAAAAATTTTACTCTTAAGAGCTGAGGAGGCAGGCCTGCCTGCGCAGGCAGGGGATAGGGGAAGGCTTTTGTGGCCCTTAAGAGTGGCTTTAACGGGTAAAGAAGCTTCGGCCGGCCCCTTCGAAATAGCTGCAATATTAGGCAAAGAAAAAACTTTAAAGAGAATAAGTGACGCAAAATTTCTAATTTCTAATTCCTAATTCCTAATGATAATTAAAAAAATAATTATAATATCAATATTTGTTGGCTTAATTTTGCC
>MNWE01000028.1:149-5389 GCA_001872265.1 Parcubacteria group bacterium CG1_02_39_15 | reverse complement strand
CAATTAAAGAGGTACGTGAGCTGGGTTCAAACCGTCAACCAAAGCTTGTTGCTGTTAGCAAGCTAGGCGGCCTGTGATAGTAATATCACAGTGAATAAATCGACTAATATCGGTGAAATCCTTGTATGACAACCTGTCGTATACTGGGACAATACCGAGGCAAACCTGATTAAAACAGGTGAGCCGTAGAGACTTTCTGCCATAGAGGCGGAGGATGGAGGCTTAACCTTCCATAATATGTCGATCTCCCGCAAAAGCGGGATGGTGATATAGTCCATACACTTAGTAATAGGTGATAATTATGCGTGAGACAGGTTGGTCCCTATCTACCGCAGGCGTTGAGTCTTGAGGGGGGTTGCTCGTAGTAAGAAATTGCTACTTTATGGAGCAATCCATAATGACAACCCAACTAATAACGGTGAAACCTTCATTGACCGAGCCTTCAATTCGTGGAGGTGAGGTTGGAGAAGAGGATAAAATTCTCTTCGACATTTATTCGGTTGCAGTGGTCATAAAATTTGTTAGTCCTCAAATTTTATGATACAATCTTTGTTGTGACTCGGATACTTGAGGACCGTATAAATAATAAGGCAATACCGTGGGAAGACAAATAAAGCTAAAACAAATTGACTTTGCCTATATAGCTGGATTTTTAGATGGAGACGGAAGTATTATGTTTCAGATTAAGAAAAGAAAAGATACTTTACGAGGAAAGCGTTTAATGTTTACTATCTGCTTTTATCAAGACACAAGACACGAAAAACCACTCTTTTGGATAAAAAATCGGTTAGGCATTGGATATATTTCAAGGCGTAACGATGGAATCACAGAGTTGAGAGTTAATGGACATAAACAGGTGCAAAAAATTTTGCAAAGTTTATATCCCTATCTCCGATTTAAAAAAGAGCAAGTTAGATATCTCTTTCGTGCCATTAATATCTTGAACAAAAGAAAAATTGATAAATTAACCAAAAAAGAAAAAAAAGAGATAGTAGACGCTCTTATTGCTGCAAGAAAACAAACATATCAGTCAGGGAAGAAAAACCCTAAAAAATTAAAAGCTGATTTGAAAGTAATTATGGCGCTTTAATTTGTCCCCGTAACGACTTTATCCCGCTTTCTGAAAGAACGGGATAGGATGGTAGGAATTAAACAAGCTACCATAACATGTTGGCCCGAGCACATAAAGTGTTGTGTGCTCGGTGAAGATATAGTCTAAGCTTATAGAAATATAAGATAAACTTGACGAGAGGACCCGAGTGAACTGACCTCTGGTGTACCAGCTGTTCCGCCCGGAGCATTGCTGGGTAGCTAAGTCGGGAACTGATAAGTGCTGAAAGCATATAAGCGCGAAGCAGGCCCCAAGATTAGGACTCTTTAAGATTTCCCGCAGACTACGGGATTGATAGGCTGTAGGTGGAAGCCCAGTAATGGGTTAAGCCGAGCAGTACTAATAAATCGACAAGCAATATCTTGGCTAGTGATTAATGACTAAGATTCCGCATAGCTATTTAAATACAAAGGTGGGGACTATACTGAGGGTGTCCCACTCCTTTCCATACCGAACAGGATAGTGAAATCCCTCAAGGCCGATGATAGTGATTCTATCGCGAAAGTAGGTAGTCCCCACCTTTGTATTTAACTCTTAGCGCCTTTCAATAAAAAAAAATCACCCGGTGGGTGATTTTTTTTATTAGATTTCTTCGTCTGAATCTTCTTCTAGGTCTTTATCTGAATCTGCTCCTTCTTTTTCTGGTTCTGTTGTTTCCTCTTCCTCTGTTTCGTCCAAGCTTTCCTCAAACTCAGAAACTAAAGTAGGAAATTTATCGTAAGTCATAAAGGATGAAGTTAAATTTTCTCTTTATTTCATCGACCTTTTCCCTTATCAAACATCATTATATCCACCCAAAAACCTCTGTCAAGCCCTCACTTTTTATGTTAAAATTAGCCTAATGGGGCTACCTCCTAAGCTTAAAATCGGTCTTATCGTAGTTTTACTGCTTGCCTTTTTTGTTATTTTAAATCTTACTCCAGCCCATAAGGGGGTTAAAAATTTTTTTTATTTAATTTCTTCGCCGATTCAAAAAACATTTTGGGCGGCAGGGGATAGCTTTTCCGACTTTCTAGAGTCAGTTTTTCAAGGGGAAAAAATCAAAGAAGAGAATGAGAATCTCCAGTTAAAAATCCAGCAGTTAGTAGCGGAGAACACTTCTTTGCAGGAACTGAGAAAAGAGAACGAAATCTTAAGGCAAGCCTTAGAAATTGGTTTAGAAAAAGATTTTGAACTCTCTTTCGCTAAAGTGATTGGAAAAGACCTTTTTCAAGACTCCTTTACAATCAACAAGGGCAAAGAAGACGGCCTTTCTTCGGGCCTGCCGGTGATTACCCAGCAAAAAATTTTAGTCGGGAAAATCGGCGAGGTTTATGAAAATTTCTCAAAAGTTATTTTGGTTTCTGATAAAGAAAGTTCCTTTGATGTTAAAATAGCCGACAGAGAGATTTCCGGCGTAGCCAAGGGTAAGGGAGGGCTTGGCCTGATTTTAGACCTTTTGCCTTGGGAGACAGAGATCAAAGAAGGGGAGCAAGTTATTACTTCTTCTTTGGGCGGGGTTTTCCCCGGAGGCATTTTGGTAGGTTCGATTAAAAATGTAAAAAAATCGGACGTGAAACCTTTTCAAACAGCCGAAATCAGGCTAGCCACTAGCCTCAAAGAACTAAGCAACCTCTTTATTATCACAAAATTCTAAATGCGAAAACTATTAATTTCGCTTTTGCTTTTCTATATTTTAATTCTGCTCCAGGTCAGTTTTCTGCCCCACTTTTTTTTATTTTCCTGGAGCAGTATTTCCAACCTCGCTTTTATCATTATCTTTTTGATTTTTTATCTTTGTTTTTCTGAAAGGCCAGAAAAAAATTCAGGAATCATTCCGGCCTTATTTGCTGGGTTTTTTTTGGATATATTTTCTGGTAATTTCCTCGGCATTGATTTTTTAGGATTCTGGACATTCATTTTAGCCATCATAGCTATTTTTATTAAATTTTTCTTGAGAAGATATGTTCGTTTTCCCCTGGCCCAATAAGTTAGAAAAACGCAAGGTAAAGATGCATTTTAAAGAGGACATAGAGCCCCAGGAAGTTCTTTTGGACAAGTTGGCCCAGAAAAGAGAAGTTGACCTTGGTATTTCAGAAAAAAAATTTGAAGTCCCCCTTCTTAAAAAAATTCTAGAAGGGCTTTTCTTTTTTTCTGTTATATTATTTCTTTTATTATTTGCTAAAACTTCTCAGCTCCAAATCTTTGAGAAAGGAAAACTTTTGGCCCTGGCCGAAGGAAATAAATTCATCATCCACAAAATTCAAGCTGAAAGAGGGGTGATTTATGATAGCCAAATGAAACAATTGGCTTTTAATAGCATGAGTTTTGATTTGGTCTGCCAAAAAGGCGATCTCCCTCAAGAAGAAAACGAAAGGAAAAGAATTTTTGGCGAAGTTACCCAAATCTTAAAAATAAATCCAGAAGATTTGGAAAAGAAAATTGAAAACGCCAAGACTCTTGAGGTTTTGGTTTCAGAGAACCTTGACCGACAAACTTTAATAATTTTGGAGACCAAAATCGGAGAGCTACCAGGCTTTCAAATTAAAAACAATGCCGTTAGAGATTATCCTCAAGGTCTTTATTTCGCCCACTTGATTGGTTACAAAAGAAAGACTGGCGAGAAAGCGGGTTTAGAGCAATCCTATGATAAAGCGCTGAACGAAATCCCAGGCGAGATTAAAACCGAAAGGGACGCTCGGGGGAATGTCATTTCTCAAGAAATAATATCTTTACCTGAATCTGGTAAAAGCTTGGTTTTGTGGTTGGATTCCGGCTTACAAGAAAAAATCGCCAAAGCCCTTGAAAACACTCTAAAAACAATAGGAAAAGGGGGAGCAGTAATAGCCTTAGACCCTAAAACCGGAGGGGTGCTAGCTTTAGTTTCTTTACCCAGTTTTGATAACAACCTCTTTAGTCAAGGAATGACAGAAGAACAATGGGAAGAGCTTAATCGAGATCCCCAAAGCCCTCTTTTTAACAGGACAATTGCCGGAAAATATCTGACTGGTTCCACCATCAAACCTTTGATTGCTTCTGCCGTTTTGGAAGAAAAAATTATTGATCCTGATAAAAAAATTAATTGCCAAGGGCTGATAGAAGTTGAACACACCTATGAACCAGAAACCACTAAATTTCACGACTGGAGAATTCATAGCTGGACAGATTTAAGGAAGGCCATTGCTGAATCTTGTAATGTCTATTTTTATACTGTAGGCGGAGGATTCGGCGAACAAGAAGGCCTGGGTCCTACCAAAATTAAAGAATATCTGGAGCTTTTCGGCTGGGACGAAAAAACCGGCATTGATCTTCCTGGAGAAGCCGAAGGGTTTATTCCAGACAAAGAATGGAAAAGGAAAGCTTTTCCTGAAGATCCTGGTTGGTGGGATGGTAATACTTATTATCTATCCATCGGCCAACAATATCTTCAAATTACTCCCTTGGAGATAGTTAATAGTTTTGCAGCTATTGCTAATGGCGGTAGATTACTCCAACCTCAAGTGGTTAAAGAAATAATTGACACTTCCGCCGGTTCCCCAACAATAGTCAAAGAGATGGAGCCCAAAATTATTAGAGAAGACTTTATTGATTCCCAAAATCTCCAAATTGTCAGAGAAGGAATGAGACAAGCGGTAACTGGCAAAAATAGTCCTTTTGCCTCAGCCACTTTATTAAATTCTTTGCCGGTTTCAGCTGCCGCCAAAACCGGAACAGCCGAATTGGGTGGAAACCGATATCACAACTGGGTAACGGTTTTTGCTCCCTACGAAGATCCGCAGATAGTTTTGACAGTGATGATTGAAAACGTCAAAGAGGAACAATTGGCTGCCTTGCCAATAGCTAAAGAAGTTTTAGAGTGGTACTTTTCAAATGAAAAATGAAAAATGCCGAATGAAAAGTTTTTGACCCAAAACCTACTTTAGATTAGAATATAATTAGATTACTTTTCACTTTTCACCTTTAATTTTTAATTTAGCGAAGCGCTTATGGCGACCATTAACGAATTAAGACTAACACGGCTAAAAAAAATGGAGGCAATCGAAAAAGCCGGTTTTTTGGCTTACCCTAGCAAGACAAAAAGAACCCATACTATTTCAGAGGCTTTGGAAAATTTTGAAGATTTAAGCCAGTCCCAAAAACAAGTGGTTTT
>MNWE01000028.1:0-130 GCA_001872265.1 Parcubacteria group bacterium CG1_02_39_15 | reverse complement strand
TTAAGAGAGCACGGCGGTTCAACTTTTTTGCACATTGAAGATGGTTCGGCCCGTTCGACAAGCTCAGGGCAAGCTAAAATTCAGGCCTATTTTAAAAAAGACAGATTGGGAGAAAAGGGCTATAAATTTT
>MNWE01000010.1 GCA_001872265.1 Parcubacteria group bacterium CG1_02_39_15 | reverse complement strand
TGGGTAGATCTAAGCTTAATTTCTCCTCATCCAGAAATCAGAAAAATCACAGTAAAATTATACCTTCAAACTTTAAAAATGGCTGATGTTTTAAAGGCGAAATTGGTTACATTTCATTGCGGCGGATCGACCATATATGAATCAAAAGAAACAATAATGGAAACGCTCATTCAAAATCTCAAAAAAATTAAAAACCTCTATAAAGGAAAGATTACCTTTACGATTGAGAATGTGCCGGCGATCCCGAAGGGCCCACAAATTTCTTATCCTGGTTTCCCGAAGGACTTAATATATCTGAAAAAGAAGATGCCCTGGTTAAATTTCACATTAGACATAGGCCATGTTTTTCAGGAGGGTAAAGATTTAAAATCAATTTTTGATTTTTTGAAGAAATACAAAAATTCAATTTTAGATATTCATCTTCATGATGCGATTTTAAAGGGAGAAGCTCATTTAGCTCTGGGGAAAGGAGATTTAGATTTCAATAAATTTTTCCAAACATTGGACAGTGTTGGTTATACAGGATATGTTTCGTTAGAAACAATATCAAGAGAAGACACCGAAAAATCTTGGGGAAAAATTTATAAATTATAAATACCAGTATGAAAATCGCGATTATTGCGGATACTCATGACAATGTGGCGAGCTTGAAGAAGGCGGTTAATTTGATTAAAAAAGAGGAGATTAAACTCATTATTCATTGTGGCGATATTTTTCTTCCAGACACTCTGAAAGAGGGTTTGAAAAGCTTTCAAGGGAAAACTTATATTATTTTCAGCAAAGCTGACGCGGATTTTTCTAGAATTCCTGAAAAATCCTTCAAAAGCCTGCCCCGAAGTAAAGTTTGGGAGGAGTTTGGGGAGGCAAAACTCGGGGGAAAAAACATTGCCTTTTGTCATTTTCCAGAAATTGCCAGAGACTTAGCTAAAAGCCAAAAATATGATTTAGTATTTTATGGCCATACTCATAAACCCTGGGAGGAAAAAATCGGCAAAACAAGATTGGTTAATCCCGGGAACATAGCCGGGCTTTTTTATCGCGCTACTTTTGCTGTTTATGATACAAAGACAGACAAGCTTGAATTGAAGATTTTATAGTTATACACACCTGGCTGTACACAAAACCTTGCCAATATGGTATTATAAAACCTACGCATGAAAAAATATTCACACAAAGCAGTAGTTAAAGAAGTAAAGAAAATAGTTGAAGCTGTTTGCAAGAGGCAGTCAAATATTGATGGCTACGATGCCTGGAAACATCATATTTTGCCGGTAGTTAGATTTTCTAAAATGCTGGCAAAAAAATTAAAAGCCGATATAGAAGTGGTTGAGCTGGCGGCTCTACTCCATGACCTCGGTAGTCTCCAGGGCGATAAGGAAAACCACCATATCTCAGGGACTAAAGAAGCAGAAAAGATCCTTAAGAAATTGGACTACCCAAAAGAAAAAATTGAGAAAATAAAACATTGCATTTACGCTCATCGCGGCAGTAAGGCTATTAAAAGAGAGACTCTTGAGGCAGAGATTGTGGCTAGCGCCGACGCCATGGCTCATTACACTGATTTGCCCTCGCTTTTCTATCTCGTTTTTAATAAGCATAAATTAGATATTGAAGAAGGCGTGGCCTCTTTAAGAGGTAAATTAGAAAGGGATTGGAAAAAATTAATGCCCCCGGCCAGAGCGATAATTCAGGAAAAATACGAAACGATTAGGCAAATCCTCAAATAATTTACAATGAACTCTTACGTTCTACTCGCTAAGCAGGCAATCGAAAACTATATTAAAGAAAAAACACCTCTTGTTTTGCCAACCGGTTTGTCTCCAGATCTATTAATCAAGAAAGCTGGAGTTTTTGTAACAGTTATGAAAGGGGGCGAACTGCGCGGTTGTATTGGCACTTATCTTCCCATTCGGGAAAACATTGCTGAAGAGATAATCTATAATGCCGTTGCTGCCGCCACCGAAGATAATCGGTTTGAATCAATTTCTGAAGAAGAACTGCCTCAACTTTCCTACGCAGTTTATCTCTTGAATGAGCCGGAACTAATTAAAGATTTAAAAGAATTAGACCCTAAAAAATACGGAATAGTTATTAAAACTTCTTATAAATCCGGGCTTTTGCTGCCGGATTTGGAGGGTATAGATACTATTGAAAAACAAATTGCTATTGCCTGCGAAAAAGGCGGGGTTGACCCCGCCCGAGAGAAATTTGTAATTTATAGATTTAGTGCTGAGAAGTACCAGTAATAAACTCTTCTACCATTTCTCTGGCTTTTTCGTCTGAAAATTGAACTGGCGGATGTTTCATTAAATAAGCCGAGGCGGAAATTATAGGTCCGCCGATTTTTTTATTTAGAGCCAATTTGGCCAATCTGATAGCGTCAATTACGCAGCCAGCTGAATTCGGCGAATCTTCAACTGAAAGTTTTAATTCTAACTCTACTGGGATATTTCCGAACTTCCTCCCTTCTATTCTAATAAAACAGATTTTGTTGTCTTTCAGCCAAGGAATGTAATCTGAAGGACCCACATGGAGATCATCGTAACTCAATCGATTTTTCAATTGCGATTCTACGCTTTCGGTTTTAGAAATTTTCTTTGATTTCAATCGTGCTCTTTCTAACATATTTAAAAAGTCGGTATTGCCGCCAAAGTTCAATTGATAAGATTTGTCTATTTTCACTCCCCTTTCAGAAAAGAGCCGGCTTAAAACGCGGTGGATGATCGTCGCTCCTACTTGAGATTTAACATCGTCACCGATAACGGGCAAACCTTTCTTTTTAAATTTTTCTGCCCATTTTTTGTCTGAAGCAATAAAAACTGGCATACAGTTAATAAAAGCGCAGCCGGCTTCCAAGGCGGCTTTAGCATAAAACTCTACTGCTTTTTGGGAGCCTACCGGCAGATAGTTAATCAAAATTTCTGCCCCAGATTTTTTAAGTTCTTCAGCCGCATTTGCCGGTTTTTCTTTAGAAACAACAAATCTTTTTTCTTCCGGGTAATCTTTTAGATGAGAAGCCACTCCATCCAGAACCTGGCCCATTTTTACTTTTACGCCTAAATTTGGTATTCTTGAATAGAAGACTTTAGTGCAGTTAGGCGGAGCGAAAATGGCTTTTGATAAGTCCTTCCCTACTTTTCTTCCGTCAATATCAAAAGCAGCGACCGGTCGAATTTCAGAGATTTTGTAGCCATTTATTTCAGGGTGCATTAAGCCCGGTACGCCTTGCTTAATTTTTTTGTAATAAAAAAGACCCTGAATTAAACTGGAACAGCAATTTCCTACCCCAACGATAGCGATTTTTATGCTTCGGCGCTGCTCAGCACCCTGAGCCTGTCGAAGGGTTTGTTTTGGCATGTTAAACTATTTTACCGCTGTAAAATAGTATGTCAAGCCCCATAACCTTTATGCTTCCTATTGAACGGCTCCAAAAATCAAATACTAAAGAAAACCTCTGGCTTTACATCCTTTCCTTATTGAAAGAAGGAAAACTTTATGCTTGGAAAATTCCAGCCATAATTGGCAAGAGGTTTAATTTTAAGCCAGGAAGAATTACCCCTTATCGGGTTCTTTACCGATTAGAAAAAGAGGGATTTGTTAAGAGCGAAATGGAAGAGAGGCGAAGGATTTATCAGATTACTGAAAAAGGAAAAAAAGAATTAGAAAAAGCAAAAAAATTTTACAAAACAATTTTAAAATGGCTAGAAAGTTGAAAAAGAAATCAAAAAAAACCAAAATTGGGCAATTAGCATTGCCGTTGAAATTGGCAAATGAAATCCAAAGAATAGTGAATCATTATTTTTTCACTAAGGGCTTAACCTTAAAAGAAGTAAAAGAAAGCGCAAAGAAAAGAAAAATTATTTATTCAAGATATGTGAAACCGGCAAAGCAACTTTTGGAATTGGCCGGCTCGCAAAAAAAAGCCTTTCAGGCAATTGATAAGGTGGCTGAGTGGGCAAAATCAAGAAATTTAGATTATACTATTGAAACGGTTTTCAAAAAGTGGTTAGAATTAGATAGATTAAAGCCAAAAGAAATCGTTAAAAAACCTTATTATCGGGGGAACCCGATGGTTTGGTCAGAAGCCAAAAGAAAATGGTATGTTGTTGATAAAGAGGGCTCTTGGTTGGAATTTGCCGATAAAGAAGAAGAAATTGAGTGGCGAATAATCAAATGAAAATTGTAAATTGTAAATTGAAAATTGTATTTATGGGAACCCCGGAATTCGGGGCAATTATTTTGGAAAAGCTTATTAAAGGCGGTTATAGGCCGTGTTTAGTTGTGACCGCCCCCGATAAACCAGTAGGAAGAGAACAAACTATCACTCCCCTGCCAGTCAAAGTTCTGGCTGAAAAAAATAATATTCCGGTTGAACAGCCAGAAAAAATTGAAAATTGCAAATTGAAAATTGAAAATTTAAAGCCAGACCTGATAACGGTAGCCGCCTATGGTCAAATCATTTCCAAAGATATATTAGACACGCCTCGGTATGGTTCTCTTAATGTTCATCCTTCACTTTTACCCAAATACCGCGGTTCCTCCCCTATTCAAGCAGTAATTTTAAATGGCGATAAAAAAACCGGCGCGACAATTATTTTAATGGATGAAAAAATGGACCACGGACCCATTCTTAATCAAAGAGCAATGACGATTGAAGAAAAAGAGACCGCGATCAGTCTCCACGATAAATTAGCTGACTTGGGAGCAAATCTTCTTGGGGAAACCATTTCCAAATGGACAAGAAGAATGATTAACCCTCAGCCACAAGACGATGCCAAAGCCACTTTCACTAAAGTTTTAACGCGGGCAGACGGTCAAATAAATTGGCAGAAATCGGCAGAAGCCATTGAACGAGAAATTAGAGCGTATTTGCCTTGGCCAGGAAGCTATACTTTTTGGGAAAAAACTGGCAAATCAACCCAGATAAAAACTTTAAAAGCCAGAGTTTATAAATCGCCAATAACAATGACTTATCCTATTGGAAAGACCCTGGTGGTTCCTCAGAACGAACTGGCTATTCAGTGCGGAAAAGGATTTTCAATGGGCGCTGGCGACTTTCTAGTTATGGAAAGGTTACAAATGGAAGGGAAAAAAGAGATGAGTTCAGAAGAGTTTTTAAGGGGCCACCCAGATTTTATCGGCACCATCTTAAAATAAAAGCTATGTTGACTTATTTTGATTTAAGAAAAGGCGTACAATTCACTTACGAAGAGCAACCTTACGAAGTTTTGGAATTTCAGCAAATATATAAAGCCCAGGATATGGTGGTAGCCAGGACAAAGATTAAGAACTTGATTAATGGGAAAGTGCTGGAGAAAACCTTCCATCAAGACGATACTTTTGATGAGGCGGAGTTGGAGAAAATTGAGATAAAGTTTCTCTATAACCATCGTGGAGAGTTTTGGTTTTCTGAAGCTAAAAATTCTGCCGACCGTTTTGAATTAGAAGAAGAAAAAATTGGTTCTGGCAAAGAGTTTCTGAAGCCCAATCAGATTTTGACCGGTATTAAATTCCAGGGAAAGTTTATTAATATTGTTTTGCCAATCAAAGTTCAGCTAAAGGTTACCGAAGCTCCGCCAGGAATTAAAGGAGACAGGGCCCAGGGCGGAACAAAAACAGTTACTTTAGAGACGGGCGCTCAAATAAATACCCCCTTGTTTATTAAAGAGGGCGATATCATTGAGGTTAACACCGAAACCGGCGAATATGTTAGGCGGGTCGAATAGTCGAAGAGATAAATCTCTTCTTCACCC
>MNWE01000045.1:4724-5717 GCA_001872265.1 Parcubacteria group bacterium CG1_02_39_15 | reverse complement strand
GCCGGCAAATTTCTGGGTAAAATATCTTATGATAAAGAAATTTTTAAAGCCATTGCTAATTTAACTCCAGTTTTGGAAACAAATTTAAAGGCTAAAAATGAAATCAAAAAAATTTTTGAAAAATTACAATAAATATTATGGTTAGGCCAATGAAACCAAGAAAGGTATTTTTTGACCCGAATGTAACCTACTTCAAGCCAGGAGCTGTTCCTCTTTCAATGTTAGAAGAAGTGGATTTAACTTTAGATGAACTGGAGGCCCTGCGACTTTGCGATTTGGAAAATTTAGAGCAAGAAGAGGCTGCCAAAAGAATGAAAATTTCCCAGAGTACTTTGAGCCGAATAATGGAAGGAGGTGAAAAAGATGAGACACTTTAAATGCTCAGACTGTGGCCACGAGTGGGATGTTCCTCACGGAACTCCTCGACCAACAGCTTGCCCGCAGTGCCAAAGCACCAATATTCATAGCCCCGGGCCTCATCGTTATAGTCGGGGAAGAAAAGGTCAAAAAAGGCCATAGAGAACAAAAAGGAGGAGGTGCAAAATGCCAGGAAAAGATGGTACGGGTCCTCCGGCAGGAGCGCCGGGAAAAGGCGGTGGCCCTCCGGGCGGAAAAGGTCCGGGAACCGGTAGACGAAGCGGCTTAGGTCAGGGTTCAGGTAAAGGTGGCGGCCAAGGCCCTTGTGGCGATGGCGGGCAACCGCAGCAGCCGCAACAACCGCAGCAACCTTAACAAATAAAGAAAATTGAGGAGAAATAAAGGTGGCCTTTATCTAAAGGTCACTTTTTTAATAATATTTTCTTCGTGATATAATAAAAAAACATTTTAAAGCATAAAAATTATGATAAATGAATTAAACCTTATTAAATTAAAAGAGGGTGAGGTTGCCGAGATTATTACTATTGCTGGCGGACAGATGACTACCAAGAGATTGGCTGATTTAGGATTGATTCTGGGAACTAAAATAAAAGTTTTAAGAAAAGCTCCTCTTTG
>MNWE01000045.1:3771-4686 GCA_001872265.1 Parcubacteria group bacterium CG1_02_39_15 | reverse complement strand
TTTTGGGGAGGGGATTAGCTTCAAAAATTTTAGTTCACCCCGTTAAATAATTTTGCCTTCGGCAAAATTGCCGCAAAGCGGCATTTAACGGGGTAAAAATATGCCTGAAAAAAAGTTAAATATAATTTTAGCCGGAATTGCCAACGTTGGAAAGTCGGTAATTTTTAATCATTTAACCGGCCTTCACCAGCATATTGGCAATTGGCCGGGCAAGACCATAGAAAAAGCTGAAGGAACTTTGCATTATAAAGGATATACTATTGATGTTTTGGATTTGCCAGGAATTTATTCTTTGGGAACCTACTCAATTGAAGAAGAAATTTCCAGAGAATATATTACTAAAGAAAAAGTAGATTTTATTATCAATATCGTAGATTCTACCAGATTAGAAACAAATCTACTCTTTACTTTACAACTTTTAGCTCTTCAAAAACCGGTGGTGTTAGCCTTAAATATGATGGACCTTTCCAGAAAGAAGGGGCTTAGTATTGATTGCCAAAAACTGCAAGAACTTTTAGGAATTCCAGTAGTGCCAATGATTGCCACTGAAGGAAAAGGGATTACCGAAGTTTTGAATGAAGGAATAGAATTGGTAAAAACCCAAAAACCTGTTCCTAAAGTTCAAAAAGAACTGACTGCTAAAGAGAGAGCTGATCTTTCTCATCAAATCTGCCAAGAGGTGATTAAGGTAGCTAAACCCAACAGGATAACTTGGTCAGAAAAGTTTGACAATCTAACTTGTCATAAAATTTGGGGTTATCCAGTCATGATTGTAATTTTAGTTGCAATGGTTTTGACTATTTTTAAATTTGGAAATTGGTTTTCTTCACTGTTAGAAAAAATAACCTCAGGTTGGCAGATAGGATGGGAAAATATTTTTGGAATATCTATTTGGGCTTCTTTAGGTTGGTCAGC
>MNWE01000045.1:557-3739 GCA_001872265.1 Parcubacteria group bacterium CG1_02_39_15 | reverse complement strand
CCTTACCCTACATTATTCCTTTCTATCTCCTTTTATTTTTATTAGAAGATTGGGGTTATTTGGCTCGAGTTGCCTTTTTATTAGATAATTTAATGCATAGAATTGGAGTTCATGGAAAGGCCTGTATTCCTTTGATGCTTGGTTTTGGTTGTAATGTCCCGGCCTGTCTTTCTTGTCGGATAATGGAAACCCAAAGAGAAAGATTTATTACTGGATTTTTAACTACTTTAGTTCCTTGTTCAGCAGTAACCGTAATTATTATGGGATTAGTTGGAAAATTTGTGGGAATAAGTTGGGCTTTTGGATTGTATCTTTTCGCTATTTTAATAATTTTTGGGTTAGGAAAATTGGCTTCAAAAACTTTGCCTGGCGAAGCTACCGAACTGATTATGGAAATGCCAGATTATAAACAACCCAATCTTAAAACAATAGTTTTGCAAACTTGGTTTAGATTAAAAGATTTTCTTTATATTGCCGGACCCTTAGTAATAATTTCTGGAGTAATCATTGAGGGGATTCATTTAGCAGGATGGCTTCCGGCTATTGCTAATTTTTTAAGCCCGATCACAGTAAAATGGCTAGGATTACCAACAATTACCGGAATTTTGCTTATTTTTGGTATTTTGAGAAAAGAACTAATTTTAGTAATGCTAGCTACTTTGTTAGGAACAGCGAACTTTGCCCAAGTTTTAAATCCTGTCCAAATGATCACCTTAGCCTTAATCAGTATGCTTTATATTCCCTGTATTGCTACCCTTGCTGCCCTTTGGCGGGAATTTGGTTGGAAAAAAACCTTAGGAATTACTGGTTTTGAAATAGGATTTGCTATTCTAATAGGAGGAATAGCTTACAGGATATTAGCGGGACTGCTCTAATAAAACAATGAAAAAATTTTTTTGGCTATTAGTAATAATTATTTTTTTGGGTTTGGGAATAAAATCTGATTTTAGTTTGGCTCAACAAAAAGTAGAAATTAATTTTTTTTATAGTGCTATCTGTCCGTATTGTGAAAAAGAAAAAGAGTTTTTGAAGGAGTTAAAAGAAAAATATCCGGAGATTGAAATAAAAGAATATGAAGTAATTTCCAATCCCAAAAATAAAGAAATTTTAAAAGATTTTTATGAAAAATATCAAGTACCAGAAAAAGACAAGGGATGGGTCCCGATAACCTTTACTCCAGATAAATATTTTATTGGTTTTAATCAACAAATTGCTGAAGATATCGAGAGTTGTATAAAAGAATGTTTAATTGGAGAAAAACCAGCTCCTCAAAAAATTAAAATTCCAGTTTTTGGTGAAATTGATATTTCCAAAATGTCTTTACCAGCTTTGACCGTTACTTTAGGAGCTTTAGATGGATTAAACCCTTGTGCAATGTGGATTTTATTATTTTTAATCGCTCTTTTAATAAATACTCGTTCCAGAAAAAGAATGTGGCTGGTTGGTGGAACCTTTATTACTGCTTCTGGCATTGTTTATTATTTAATTTTGACTGCCTGGTTAAATTTATTTTTAGCCATAAGCTATGTAAATTTGACCAGACTCTTAATTGGAGCTTTTGCTTTGGGAATAGGAACCTGGCAGATTAAAAATTTTGTCGGCTATCGAGGAGTTTGCCCGGTTACTGAGGGAGGCACAAAATTTAGAGATAGAATCAGAAGTGGTCTTAGGGATCGGGCTGAAAAATTGGTTTTCTCTCCATTAACTTTAGGAATTTTAGGTGGAGTAATTATTTTAGCTTTGGGAGTCAATTTGGTTGAATTTTTCTGCTCAGCTGGTTTGCCAGCAATTTATACTCGAATTTTAGCTTTAAATCCTATTAGCACTTTGAGTTATTATCTTTATCTTTTGCTTTATACTTTTATTTTTATGCTTGATGATTTAATAATCTTTTCTTTAGCCGTAATTACTCTGAGTAGAATTGGCTTTACTGCCAAATACAATTACTGGGCCACTTTATTTGGCGGATTATTAATATTCGCTTTAGGAATCTTATTAATCTTTAAACCCGAACTTTTAATGTTTGGATAAATGAGATATAATAAAAAATTGAAAGACTTACCATAAATAATCAATATCCACTGATACAAATAACACGATCGTTGTATTTATATTAGTGGGTTAAAAGGTCATCTTCAATAATCAGTGATTATTCATTACTAATCATCATGGACTTAAAAGGAAAAGTAGCTATTATTACCGGAGCGAGAAGGGGGATGGGCAGAACGCATGCTTTGGCTTTAGCTAAAGCTGGAGCCAAAGTAGTGGTGGCTGATATTTCTCTGGAAGATTGCCAGAAAGTGGTAAAAGAAATTGAAAAAAATAAGGGAGAAGCTCTGGCGGTAAAATGTGATGTGGCAAAAAAAGAAGAGGTAGAGGAGATGGTTAAAAAAGCGGTTGAGAAATTTGGCAAGGTTGATATTTTAGTTAATAATGCTGGAATTTGTCAGTTTAAACCCTTTTTGGATTTGACCGAAGAAGAGTGGGATAGAACCTTGAATATTAATCTCAAAGGGTATTTTTTATGTGCTCAGGCGGCAGCCAAAGAGATGGTAAAGCAAAAATCAGGAGTAATTATTAATATTGCTTCAGTAGCCATGGGCCAGGTGGGAGTGGGAATACCCAATATTGTCCATTATTGCGCCTCAAAAGGGGGAGTGGTTGGAATGACTGAAGCTTTGGCAGTAGAGTTAGCGCCTTATAATATCAGAGTTAATGCTATTTCTCCTGGAATGATTGAGACTCCAATGATTGATCCGATAAAGAAAGATCCAAAAGTAGCAGAAGCAATGCTGGATAGAGTTCCAATGAAGCGAGTAGGAAAACCAGAAGAAGTTTCCAATTTAGTATTATTCTTGGCTTCCGATGCCTCTTCTTACATGACTGGCTCTACGGTAGTGATTGATGGAGGTTGGTTAGCAGGATAATATTAGCTACGAAATACGAAAAAATACGAAATTACGAAAACGTTTTCGTATATTCGTAAAAAATTCGTAATTCGTAGAGACGATGGCAAAAATTACCGAAGATACAACTCTGGCTAAGATTTTGAAATACCCTGAAGCGGAAAAGATTTTGGCAAAATATAATTTGCCTTGTTTAGATTGTCCTTTTGCCAAAATGGAATTGGCCTGGCCGATAGCAGAACTGTCATTTTCGATGCCCGGAGGCTTTATTTTGCC
>MNWE01000045.1:0-470 GCA_001872265.1 Parcubacteria group bacterium CG1_02_39_15 | reverse complement strand
GGTTAGAATTTCGAGAACCCAGCCCTCTAAGCCATAATTGCTGCTTTTCAAGAAATAAAAATTGGTTAGGAAAGAAAGGGTTCAAAAATTTTTACCAGTAGCATAGAGGGCTGGGTAAAAGTTTTGTAACCAAAATTTGTTCGGCTATGCCTCCAAATTTTGGACAAAGCCTTTTACCTCTTTTTTCAGCTTTAATAAAGGCCTAAAAAATATGCTAGCTGTCCCTAATTGACCTATCCCCAACACCCCCTATTGACTTATAATTTAGATTGTGCTATTATTCCTCATAGAGGAGGAAAGTAGTTTTTGGATAAAGCTAATGAACAGAGCCATTTCTTAAAAGTGAAGAGTGTGCCCAAATAGAGAGAACCTATCTTATTAAAAATTTAATAGTCGACATCAACTGATGGTCGAGCAGTTGATGTTGGTTCTAATAATATCTAATATGAGAAATAATGTAAAACTATGGG
>MNWE01000004.1 GCA_001872265.1 Parcubacteria group bacterium CG1_02_39_15 | reverse complement strand
TATTGAAGAAAGGAAAAACTTTAAAGTAAAGAAAGTTGTTGTTAAACCAAAAGAGAAATTAAGTTTACAATTTCATAAACAGAGGTCAGAGCATTGGGTGGTTCTAAAAGGTCTTGCCAAAGTAGAATTAAATGATAAAATTTTCTATTTAAAACCCCATCAAAGCATTGATGTTCCAGTGGAAGTCAAACATCGCTTGATAAATCCCGGCAGAGAGAATTTGGAAATAATTGAAATTCAAAGTGGTGATTATTTAGGAGAAGATGATATAATAAGAATTGAGGACAAATATGCCCGGTAACTCAACTCCGATGGTGTTCTTCTATACCTATATATTATTAAGCCTTAAGGATGATGCACATTATATCGGTTATACTAGCAATTTAAGAAAAAGATTAGAAGAACACAACTCAGGCAAAAATTTATCTACCAAGTCAAGAAGACCGCTGAAGCTAATTTACTTTGAGGCTTGTCTTGATGAAGATGACGCTAAACAACGAGAAAAATATTTTAAATCAACCATTGGTAGAAGATATTTATCTAAAAGACTTCGAAGCTGGCGAAAGACTTTATAAAATTTTTGCCTTTCGGAGTTGAGTTAACTGGGTATGATAGAAGATAAAAATAGAAAAAAAGCGCTTATAACCGGTATAACGGGTCAAGACGGAAGTTATCTTGCCGAAATACTGCTGGGAAAGGGTTATGAAGTCCACGGTATTAAGCGTCGTTCTTCTTCTTTTAACACTGAAAGAATTGACCATATTTTTCAGGACCCGCACGAAAAAAAACCGAGATTGATTTTGTACTATGGGGATATGACCGATGCCACTAACTTAATTTATATTATTCAAAAAGTTCAGCCGGATGAAATTTATAATTTAGCGGCCCAAAGCCATGTTCAAGTTTCTTTTGAAACGCCGGAATATACGGCTAATGCTGATGCTTTGGGAACCTTGCGATTACTTGAGGCAATTCGTCTTCTCGGTTTAGAAAAGAAAACTAAATTTTATCAAGCTTCAACCAGTGAGCTTTTTGGCATTGTTCAGGAAATACCCCAAAAAGAAACCACTCCTTTTTATCCCCGCAGTCCCTATGGAGTGGCTAAACTTTATGCTTATTGGATTACCGTAAATTATCGGGAAGCCTACGGAATCTTTGCCTGCAACGGAATACTTTTCAATCACGCAAGTCCTCGCCGCGGTGAAACATTTGTTACCCGAAAAATTACCCGGGCCGCCGCTAGAATTAGTTTAAAATTGCAGGATAAACTTTATTTAGGGAATTTTAATGCCAAGCGAGATTGGGGGCACGCCAAAGATTTCGTTGAATCAATGTATTTAATGCTTCAACAACCAGAACCCGATGATTATGTAATTGCTACCGGCGAACAACATTCAGTCCGAGAATTTTGTGAATTAGCTTTTAGGGAAGTTGGCATTGATTTAGAATGGCAAGGCAAAGGAATAGACGAAAAGGGCGTTGATAGAAAAACAGGTGAGATTTTAATTGAAGTAGATTCCCGTTATTTCCGGCCCTCTGAAGTTGAATCTTTGCTTGGCAACTCAAATAAGGCAAAAGAAAAACTTGGTTGGCAGCTGAAAATTAGTTTTAAAGAATTAGTTAAAGAAATGATGCTGTTTGATTTAAATGAAGCCAAAAAAGACGCCCACTTAAAAGGTGGGGGGTTTAAGATAAGAAGACAACAAGACGATTAACCACTATGCCCAGTATTAGAAAAATAGGGGTTGGCACTGTATTAATTAGTGAACAAGCAAAGAAAAACGTAATGGAGGCCCTCAATGCCAATCGCCTTTCTTACGGTCCATTTTTGAATCGTTTTGAAAATAAATTTGCAGAATTGCACAACAGAAAGTTCGCCATAAGCTGCAATAGCGGAACCAGCGCTCTGCAAATTGCCCTCGGCGCATTAAAGGAAATCCATTTTTGGAAAGACGGCGATGAAGTCATTGTGCCGGCTATTACCTTTATTGCCACTTCCAATATTGTTTTACAAAATGGCTTAAAACCGGTTTTTGTTGACGTTGACCCTGCCACTTATAACATCGATTCCAGCAAAATAGAAGCAAAAATTACCAAGAAAACCAAAGCAATAATACCAGTTCATTTATTTGGTTTGTCAGCCGAGATGGAACCGATAATGAAATTAGCCCGCAGGCGTAATTTAAAAATCATAGAAGATTCTTGTGAAACAATGTTTGTCAATTATAAAGGTAAACCCGTTGGTTCAAGAGGCGATATTTCCTGTTTTTCTACTTACGCCGCTCATTTAATTGTTACGGGTGTTGGGGGATTGGCACTTACAAACAACCCAAAATATGCCGTGGTGATGAAAAGTATGATGAATCACGGTCGTGATTCAATTTATTTAAACATTGACGCCGATGACAAATTAAAAAATGAAAAAGAAGTTTTTAAAATGGCTGATCGTCGATTTTCTTTTATTAGAATGGGGTATAGTTTCAGGTTAACCGAACTTGAAGGCGCCTTGGGAGTAGCGGAATTACAGACACGACAAACAAATTTAAGAAAGAGATTGAGCAATGCCGAGTATTTAATCAAAAATTTGTCCAAATATTTTCAATATATCCAGCTTCCTGATTGGCCAAATTATTCAGAGCATGCTTTTATGATGTTTCCAATTGTGATTAAAAGCAAGAAAATTAACAGAAGCAGATTTATAACTTTTTTAGAGAAGAACGGCATAGAGACCCGCTACATGATGCCGCTTTTAAATCAACCTTATTATAAAAAGATTTTTGGTAATTTGGAAGATAAATATCCGGTAGCAAAATGGATTAATAGAAATGGTTTTTATATAGGTTGTCATCAAAATCTAAATAAAGATGATTTAGATTATATAGTTAGTATTTTTGATAAATTTTTCTCTAATGAATCTAAAAAATAAAAAAATATTATTAACCGGTGGAGTTGGATTCTTGGGTCGATTTGTGTTTAAGAAACTTTTAGAAGGGGGAGTGAAAGAAGATGATATATTTATTCCTCGTATTAAAAATTATGATTTACGAAAAAAAGAAGATTGTTTGGAAATAACAAAGGGCAAAGACATAGTCATTCATCTGGCCGCCAAAGTAGGAGGAATAAATTTTAATAAAGAAAATCCAGCGACAACTTTTTACGATAATGCATCTATGGCTTTAAATATTATTGACGCCTCTTATAAAAATAATGTTAAAAAATTTGTTGGTATCGGTTCTGTTTGCGAGTATCCCAAATTTACACCTGTGCCTTTTCAAGAAGCCCATCTCTGGGACGGCTATCCCGAGGAAACAAACGCCCCTTATGGTTTAGCGAAGAAAATGATGCTCGTCCAGTCCCAGGCTTATCGTCAGCAATACGGCTTTAATGCCATTCATCTTTTATTGATTAATATGTATGGACCTGGCGACAATTTTAATCTTGATACATCCCATGTAATTGCGGCTTTAATTAAAAAAGTCGCCGACGCTAAAAAAGAAGGAAAAGATTATATTGAAGTGTGGGGAACCGGAAAAGCAACCCGCGAATTTCTATATGTTGAAGATGCAGCCGAGGCTATAATTCTTGCCACCGAGAAATACGACAAACCGGACCCCGTTAATATCGGCTCTGGTACAGAAATTTCCATCAAAGATTTAGTAGAAACCATTTGTCGCTTAATGGATTTTAAAGGCGAAATCCGCTGGGACATCTCAAAACCGGATGGCCAGCCGCGACGCCGCCTTGATGTTTCCCGCGCTGAAAAAGAATTTGGCTTTAGGGCCCAAACTAATTTTGAGATTGGACTTCAGAAAACCATTGAATGGTACAGGAGCTTATCAGAACGCTCTTACTGAAAAAGGATATTTTAGACAGGAGATTGGCCCCATTGTTTTAGAGAAAATATCATAGCGACAATAAGGAGGTTATACCTAAAGAAGTCGTCGTTAAAGAAAGCAATTATAAATAGAGCAAAAATTACAGAGGCCAAAATTAACCATTCTTCATTTTTTTCTTGTGCATTTTTTAGAAAAGAGATGATTTTCGTTATAAAAAAGATATAGATGACGAGGGCACCGATACCACCTTGAAGGCCGGCCTCAAGAAAAAGGTTATGAGCCTTAGTAGCTTGATTATCTTGCAAGATTGCGCGGGAAGATGTGTGATATTGTGGACCGAGACCGAAGGGATTTTGTATAAGTAATTTCGTTGCTTGTGGCCAGATTAAGTCGCGATGCTGGTATGGCAAGGAGGGCCTTGGATTCTGGACAATTTTATTAAGAGCTTCTGGAAAGGGAGTGCTCTGAATAACCTTTTTACTATAAGTATAGTCGGTAACCTGGGGGAAAACCCGATTCAAGATTGATATCTGGGCATCGTGGGGAAGGATAAGAAAAGAAACAAAAGCGGCTATGGCGAGCAACGAGAATGTTGTAGCGGCAAACCTTAACCGCCGAATTTTTTGGTGCTTGAGTTCAAAAATAAGAATAAGTAATGCCGAGAGGCCAGCCGCAAACCAGGAGATTCGCACGCCGCTCCAAAGGATAAGCGAAGCGGTAAGGGTAATACCAAGGAGATAGAGGGATTTTCGCTTCCAGTCAGCCTCTTTCATAAAGAACACAGCAAGAATTATAAACGGTATAAGCATCAAGCTAGCGAAGGAGGTTGGTTCTCCCCTCTGAAGACCCTCAAACATATCTGTTGCCGATACAAAATTGAGCTTCTTGGCGAGCTCCGGAACAAACACAAACGGTGTGAAAATTAATGGCGACAAAAATGCAGCGAGAACGCTTTTTCGAAATTTTGTATCGGCGCCGTAAGATAAAACCAAAAGAAAACCGAGGGCGTAGATGCCCAGAAGCAAGAAATCTATAATAACTCCCTTCACAGCGGCATAGTCCATGCCGTATATAAACCAATTATTCACTGAACCGATAACGAGGAAAAGAAAGAAAAAAAATAATACTTTAATCCAAAAAAATAATTCCCTCGGCTCGTTTTTTATCCCGTTTAAGACTGTTGAAACCAATTTAAGCGCGGCGGCGGCGAGGATAAGGAGCACAAACGGCCATATATAGATTGGTCCGTACTTGAAAGGCAATGTTGCTATCGCTATAATAATTAGGATTTTTGATAAACGCTTCATACAGATTATGATATGTAGTATTATATATTAATATTAACCCAACAAGAAATAGAATGGCTGGCTCAAAAAAACAGCATAACACTAAATTAACCGGCGAGCGTTTTTATCCCGATTTAGAGGGAGGTGGCGTTGCGGAGATAGAACACATAGAGCGCTATCGATTGGCGACAAGGTTCGTTAAGGAATCTCGACTTTGTTTGGATGCTGCCTGTGGTACTGGCTATGGTACCGCAATAATAGCTGAATTTGCCAAAAAGGTTGTAGGCGTAGATATAGCTGATGATGCCATAACTTATGCTAGAAATCACTTTTTAAAACCAAATGTTGTTTTCGAAAGAATGGATTTGAACGAAATGCGATTTCCCGATGATTATTTTGATTGTATAGTTTCTTTCGAAACACTGGAGCATATCAATGATCACGAGAATTTGTTAAATCAGTTTAGGCGCATCTTAAAACCGGGTGGTATGCTTGCCATTTCAACGCCGGATATCAATGTCAGCCACAGATTACCCAGTCGCAGTCCGTTTCATGTCCACGAGTTGAGGCAGGAGGAATTTACGTCTCTTTTAGATAAATATTTTGTAATCGATAAATTATTTGGGCAGAAAATCATCGAATCTTTAGATTGGCTCCAAAGATTGACAGCTAAGCTAGTGCCATTTTTGCAAAAGCTTGATTTTCTTAAATTGAGAAAGATTCTGCCTGGAAAGATAATTAAAGATTATGCGGTATATGCCATCAATCCAATAGAAGATTATAAAATTCACGAGTTAAATCTACATTACAAAAATGATAAGTTCGTTAATTTAATCGCGATTTGTCATAAAAAACAAGAATGGCACTATGCGCTGGTTATTAAAAAACAAATCAATAATAGGTGAAATAAAAAAAAATAATAAAGTAAGACTTAATCTTGGATGCGGTGAAACTTATCTTGAGGGTTGGGTAAACATTGATATTCCCGACGCCGAAGGTTCCCATACCAAGATTAAGGTAGATTTAGCAGCGGATATCACTACCCTTGACTACAAGTCTGAAACAGTTGATGAAATTCTCTTAAACGCGGTGTTTGAACACTTTCAACGACATGAAGCTCTTCGCAACTTGAGGAAATTTTATCTTTGGCTTAAGGAAAACGGGAAGATCACAGTTATGGTCCCTGATTTTTGGGGAACGGTAAAGAAACTAAAGAAGAGTAAGGGTGAGGATGAGAAATCATTCTGGTACCGCCACCTTTTTGGACCACAAGACACCAAGCTTTATGGTAATCATCTAGATGGCTTTGATGAAGGCAGGCTCCGAGAGATCTTTCGAATAGTTGGCTTCACTAAGCTCACTACCGTTTCGTTCGGCTCCATGCCTTTCGTCCGGGTCGAGGCAATAAAGACCAGACCTTATCTCTCCGATGAACTCTACCGGAGCAAGGTAGTTGATTATCTCATCTACCATGAGTATCGCGGAGAGCCGAGCAGTGCTTTCTTTTCGTGGACTGAATCCTTGGGATTTAATTTAAAAGAGATGAATTTTATACCTCCAATGCCTCATTTTCGCACCCAGCGGGAGAATCTTATAGAAAGGATGAAGCGAATTGCGAGGAATATATTGGGTGAGAGATTATATACCTCGCTCAAGGAGCGACTCAAGTAATCTCCTCGCTGTTATAAAACGATTTAATACGCTAAACATATTGCAGAAAATGGTAAATAAGCTACAAGGATCGGTAGGAATTAAGAATAAAAACAACAGTGAAATTAGAAGTTAAAAGGAGCGCAGTTAAGATTATGAAAAGCGTTTGATTAATTTTTATAAATATGTCAAAACAGACGCATGTTTATCTAATACCTCCTTGTGCAAGTCAGTTAAATAATAATTTATTTAACAAAAAAGCGGACGGCAGTCAAATAATATGGTCATTTGTTAAGGATTATTGTAGACAGAGTGGCATCGTCTTGAATACCATAGACTATT
>MNWE01000013.1 GCA_001872265.1 Parcubacteria group bacterium CG1_02_39_15 | reverse complement strand
CATGTAGCTGGAGCAGCGTTTCCGCGAAAACCAATCCCGCCTCTCAAGGAGAGAGACGGGGTGGCGTCAAATGTTAAAAAATTTTTAACCCTCCGAAGCTTTATGCAAAGGAGGGACTCTCCTCCCCTTTTTATCCTTGTCAATTGCCTCCAACTTAGCGAAGAGGATTTTATCCTCTTCTTTACCTTCGCCCGCCCTGGGCGGGCTCGGATGCTGAAGAAAATTGACAAGAAGAGGAGGAGAGCAGTAAGGGAAGACTGTTGATACTCTCAGGAACTGGGTGAGCTCGCGATTGATTCGAATCACCCATATTCCCGAGAGACCAACAAATCTTCAACCTTACCATTGGCTCTACCTTCTCTTTCTCGCGATATACGGAACGATGACAAGGAGCAAATCTTTTTCTTTTAATTTCTTAGAGGAAAAAGATTTATTCCTTCTTCCCTCTTACACCTGTATTATAGCATATGTTTCAAAAATGTCAAGGGCTCCACATATCACAAGTGGAGCCCTGTTTAACGCTTTTGTATATTATTTTTTTTCTTCCAAAGGCGGAACTTCTTCTTTTTTTACCTCTTCTAAGGGTTTCTCTTCTTTTTTGGGTTCTTCGGCGGGCTTTTCCGCTTTTGTTTTCGGTTTCTTATGCACGTCTATCTTTTTCCCTTCAATAATTTTTTCTGAAACTAATAAATTATGAATTGTTGGAGAGGGCTTAGCTCCCACTGACAGCCAATATTTAATTCTCTCTGCCTTCAAAACTTTTTCTTTGGTCAAAGGATTATAATTACCTAACTCTTCCACAAAACGGCCGTGGGTTGTGGGCTTCTTTTTATCTGTAACTACTATCTTGAAAAATGGTTGATTCTTTTTACCTATTCTGAATAATCTAATGACTAACATGTTTTACCAATTTTTAATTTCAAGCGCGTTTTTGGCTGCTGTCTCTTCGGCTTCTTGTTTTGAGGAACCTTCGCCTTTAGCCATAAGGTCTTTGCCGAGAAAAATGCCGATAATAAAATGTTTGGCATGGTCTGGCCCCCACTCGTCTAAAACTTTATATGTGGGGGTAATTCCCTTTTTCTCTTGGGCTTCCTCCTGAAATTGCGATTTTGAATCTCTTAAAAGTCCGGCTTTAATAATGTAGGGAATCTTCACGGTTAAATATTTCTCAACGAGTTTTTGACAGGCCCCGTAGCCTTGGTCAAGATAAATTGCGCCTACCAAAGCCTCGAAGGTATTGGCTAAAATATATTGTCGGGCTTTGCCTCGTTCTTTTGCTTCGCCTCGTGAAAGTAAAAGAAAATCATCAAAATCCAAGCCTTTAGCCAAATCTCCCAACATTTTAGTATTAACTAAAGATGCCCGCCAGCTGGTTAATTCTCCTTCGCTTTTTTTAGGATATTTTTTGTAAAGAAATTCGGTGATAGCTAATTCTAAAACTGCGTCGCCAAGAAATTCTAATCTTTCATTATTTTCTAAAGGGAAATTGGGATTTTCATTCAAATAGGAACGGTGGCAAAAAGCCTGGGTCAGCAAGTCCTTTTTTTTGAATTTTAAACCTAATTTCTTTTCAAGGAGGGAAAAATCCTTCGTCATGGATTCTTAATTCGTTAATTATGTTTTATCTTTTTCTAATTCTTTATAAACCGTTCCTAAAACTCCATTGATAAATTTCCCTGAACTCTCGCCGCCAAAAGATTTAGCTAATTCAATGGCTTCGTTGATAGCCACTTTTGGAGGAACGGCGGTTTTGTCTTCGTAGATAAGCTCGAATAAGCCAATTCGCAAAACGTTTCTATCAACAATGCCGATTTGGTTAATGGGCCATTCTGGCGCCGCCTTTTCAATGATTTTATCGATATTTGAAAGATGCTGAATTACGCCGGTTACCAATTCCCAAACAAAACTTGGGTTTTCTAACCCGGGCCCAAACTCTTTGACATTTCTCTCTACGATTTTTTCTAAATCTGTTTTCTTCCCAGAAAAATCCCACTCATAGAGAGACTGCATAGCGATTGACCGCGATAAGTGCCTGGAAGCCATAAACTACTTTTTGCTTAATTCTTCCCAAGTTAAAGGTTTTCCTTTGTCCTCCGTAGCCTTGGCGGAGGAGGATCCTTTTTCTTTAGCTTTGATCTCTTTTTCTTTTGTCTTTCTTTCTTTTTTAGTTAATTTCTTAAGAACGTCGATCACTTCGGTCCCTTTATAGTATCCGCAATTCCAACAAACAGTGTGAGGCAACACCGGTTTTCCGCATTTTGGACATTTTGCCAAACTTGGTTTTTCCAAAAAAATCTGAGACCTTCTTTTGTCTCTTCTTGATTTGGTATGTCTTTGTTTTGGTACGCCACCCATAGTATAAAAAATGATAACATATTAAACAAGCCTTTTCAATGGGGAAAAGGATTGACGATGAATTTTACAACCGCCGTATTTTTTTAACATTTTAAAGTGGTATTTTGTTGGGTAGCCTTTGTGCTGGTCAAAACCATAGCAAGGGTATTTTTTATGGTATCTTTCCATTATTCCGTCACGAGTTACTTTAGCAATAATTGAAGCAGCGCTGCAAGAAAAAACTTTTTCATCGGCTTTAACAATTGATTTTTGGAGGATCGGCAAGTCCAGCTTCATCTTTCCGTCAAGAATCAAAAAATCAATTTTCCCATTTTTGCCACGATCGTGGAATTTTTGACTTTTTGGTTTTTTTAATTTTTTTGTTAGATTTTTTATAGCCCGGATCATTGCCAATTTTGTTGCTTCTAAAATATTTATTTTATCAATCACCTTTTCTGAAATCCGACCTATCCCCCACTCTATTTGCGGACTCTTTGTCAAAATTTTGTAAAGTTCTTTTCTTCTTTTGGGTGTCAATTGCTTAGAATCTTTAATACTATCGAGGTTCAACCTCAATAGTTTGGCACGATTTAGTTTTTTATCTTTAATTATTACTGTAGCCGCTACCACCGGGCCTGCTAAACTATTACCCGTAAAATATCCTGTGCCATTCCGTCTTACATAAAAATTATGATACTTAGAAAGTTGGAGACAAAAAACTTTTCCCTTATAAAATATTTCTTTCTTATGTAAATGTTTTACTACAGCTTTATTATTTCTGCGCAAACGAATTTCAAAACAAGGAACTCGATTTTCTTTTTTAATTATTCTACCTTCTATCAAACCAGCTCTCGGTTCTCTTGCGCTTGTATGATATGTCCATCCTGCTTTCAATAGAATTTCTTCAAAATCATCTTTCAATCTTTTAGATGTAGTATAATATACACAAACTTTTTTTCTATTTTCACCAATGTAACAAGCTCCGTCACCTAATATCATCCAATTTATGAGGGTAGTTAATAAATCCAGAGGTAATTCTTTGATATCTTTAGATATAAATTTATTATAGCGATTTCCGAATTGTTTTAAGTATGTATATAGCTGTTTATTATAACAAGTAAAACCCTCTTTAAATTTGTTAAACCTAAATGGAAGTTTTCTTAGTAAACTATAAATTTTTTTATACTTATTCTGAGGAGCATTTTCATTTTGAGAAATAGTTATTCTATACGAACCCTTTTTCTTATCGTAATGAGTAGAGCCTTCTGATAAAAATATTCCTAAAAAAGCAGTCCATAATCTAATATCTATACATTTCTCTTTATTTCTATCTACTTTGGGTAATTTAAAAAATTCTTTATTTCTTCCTTTCCACTTGCCTCCTCGTGGTATAAAATCATTATCAAGTAAATCAGTTACTTTTTTTCTTTCTTTTCTTGTTTTGTACCCAACTAATTTTAATCTATTATTGTCTTTTTTATCTCTTTTAAAAACTCTTCTAAGAATAGTAAAGTAATGATTAGGCGTAACAACTATATTGATACTCCTGTTTTTTAATTCTAAAAGTTTTCCTTCAAAGTCTTTTTCTATAACTTTTTCTATTTTTTGCCACTTTATGAAACCTGCATCAGTATAGGACAATACCCTATCTTTTAAATTAATATTAGAGTAAAACTTCCAACCATTGTTGGTTAACACTTCAGCGTCGGGTTTTTCGCAACCTCTTCCGGCCTCGTCCAAACAAGCTACTCTTTTATATCCCCTTCTCCATAACTTTTTTTCCTCTCGAAGAGAACTTCGTTCTCTTCTCCACGCTTCGCTTTGCTCGCGTTCTTGAAAATTTGGTTGTCTCATACTATACTTATATAATATTATGAAGTTTACTCATTTGCACGTCCACTCACACTACTCCTTGTTGGATGGTCTGCCCAAGATAGACGAGATTTTAGATAGGGTAAAAGAATTAGGCATGGATTCAGTGGCCATAACCGACCATGGGAATATCTATGGTGCAGTAGAATTTTACAAAAAAGCTCAAGAAAAAGGAATAAAGCCAATAATTGGAGCTGAAATCTATCTGGCCTTTGAAAGCATGCACCAAGAGAGACCCAATATTGACGACAAAAGATATCATTTGGTCTTACTGGTAAAGAATGCCGAAGGTTATAAAAATTTAGTCAAACTTTTAACGCGCGCCCACTTGGAAGGCTTTTATTATAAACCAAGAGCTGACGAAGAATTGCTAGCTCAACACTCGGCTGGCCTGATTGCTCTTTCTGCCTGTTTAGCTGGGAAAATTCCTAAGATGATTTTGCAAAGAAAAATAGCCGAAGCTGAAAAAACCGCACTGCGATACCAAGAAATTTTTGGCAAAGATAACTTTTACTTAGAAATTCAGAATCACCCCAACTCCCATGACCAGAAAGTAGCCAACAAAGGAATACTTGCCTTGGCTAAAAAATATAATATTCCTTTGGTAGCCACCAATGATGTTCACTATTTAAAGCCCGAGGACGCCCAAGCCCAGGATATTTTAATGCTAATCAACACCGGAGCTGACCCAAATGACCCAGAAAGGTTAAGTCTGAGAGAAGACGACTTTTCGATGAGAAGCCCTGAACAAATGATTAAAGACTTTGAAGATTTGCCCCAAGCTATTGAAAATACCCAGAAAATCGCCGAGCGGTGTAATTTTCAATTTGAGTTGGGCAAAATTAAGCTGCCGAAGTTTGAAGCGCCTTTGGGAAAAAACCAGGAAGAATATCTGGCTGAACTTTGCCAGCAGGGAATCGAAAAAAGGTACGGAGCAAATCCTAAAAAAGAAGTTTTGGACAGATTAAATTATGAACTCTCAGTAATAAAACAAACTGGCTTCGCTCCCTATTTCTTGATTGTTCAGGATTTTGTTAATTGGGCAAAGCAAAACAGAATTGTTGTTGGGCCAGGCCGAGGCTCGGTTGGCGGCTCTCTGGTGGCTTATTTGCTAAACATTACTAATGTTGATCCTTTAAAATACAATCTTTTATTCGAAAGATTTTTAAATCCAGATAGAATTTCCATGCCCGATATCGACCTTGATTTCACCGACAGGAGAAGAAATGAGGTGATAGAATACGTTGCCCAAAAATATGGAAAAGACAAAGTGGCTCAAATAATTACTTTTGGGACAATGGCAGCCAGAGCAGTTGTTAGAGACGTGGGAAGGGCTTTAAGCTACGCTTACAGCTATTGCGACCAAATCGCCAAAATGATTCCTTTTGGCTCAACCCTAGACCAAACCTTAGCTAGTGTAGATGAGTTTCGTCAGGCTTATTTAGAAGATCCTCAAGCTAAAAAATTAATTGATTTTGCTAAAAAATTAGAGGGCGTTGCTAGGCACGCTTCAACCCACGCTTGTGGCGTGGTAATTTCTGCCGAGCCCTTGGATAATATTGTTCCTCTCCAGCATCCCACCCAAGACGACCAAGCTATTGTTACCCAATACGAAATGCATTCGATTGAAGATTTAGGCCTTTTAAAGATGGATTTTTTAGGGCTGAAAAATCTGACCATTATCGAAGACACTTTAGCCAGAATTTATAAAGTTCAAGGAAAGAAAATTGATATTGAAACTATTCCCTTAGACGATAAAAATGTTTTTAAACTTTTCCAGGCCGGCGAAACAGTAGGCGTATTTCAATTGGAGAGCGACGGGATGCGAAGATATCTCAAACAATTAAAACCGACTGAGTTTGAAGATATTATCGCTATGGTTGCTCTTTATCGACCGGGTCCAATGGCTTTAATCCCTGAATATATTGCCGGGAAACACAAAAAGAAAAAAGTTGAATATTTGCATTTAAAATTAAAACCGATTTTGG
>MNWE01000023.1 GCA_001872265.1 Parcubacteria group bacterium CG1_02_39_15 | reverse complement strand
CTTTTATCGTTAAAGAGGCGGGAGGAAGGGTTACAGATTTTAAGGGGAAAGATTGGCGGAGAGGCGCAAATAATGTTTTAATCACTAATGGGAAAATTCATAATCGACTTCTAAAATTAATAAAGTCAAAATAAATTTATATGAAAATCAACCCTTATATTTTTCGCGGATATGATATACGGGGGGAAGTTAATAAAGATTTGAACCCAGAGATTGTTGAGCACATTGGAATGGCCTTCGGCACTTATTTAAAGCGGCGTGGCGTTAAAAAAGCAGTGGTCAGCCGTGATTCCAGAGGCACTAGTCCCCAATATAGCGAAGCTATTATTAAAGGATTAAGTTGGGCCGGCATCGATACGATGGATATTGGTATGGAACTTATCGGCACTTTTTATTGGTCGCAATATTATTTGAACTGCAAAGGAGGGGTTTATGTGACCGGCTCACATAACCCGGCCGAATACAACGGCTTCAAATTAGCTAACGATTTTTCGGAAACATTGGTTACCGGTGGCATTCAAGAGCTGAGAAAGAGGGTTGAAAGTGAAGATTATGAAAAAGGCAAAGCAAGGGGCGAAGTTAAAAAACAAAATATTCGCCAGGCCTATTTTGAGGATTTATTGAAGAGGATACCTCTTAAAAAGAAATTCAAAGTAGTTGTGGAGGCAGGTTATGCCACGGCAGGAACTATCGCGCCAGATTTACTAAAAAAAGCGGATTGTAAGGTCGTTGAAAATAATTGCAAATTAGATCCATCTTTTCCTTTAGGAGCACCAGATCCGACTTCTATTATTATAGCTCAGCGTTTAAGAGAAAGAGTGCTCCAGGAAAAAGCCGATATTGGTTTTTCTTATGACAGCGACGGCGATAGGATTGGGATAGTTGATGACAAAGGAAATATTATCTGGAACGATGTCTTAGTGGCGCTGTTCGCGATCGATGTTTTAAACGACCATCCGGGAGCGACGATTATGTTCAATACCCTTTGTTCAAAAGCTGTTGAGGAAACTATTTTAAAATATCACGGAAGGCCTTTTATGTGGCGAGTGGGCCATTCGTTTTTAAAGAAAAAAAATCAGGAAGTCAAAGCCGCTTTTATCGGGGAGCTATCGGGCCACTTTTTCTTTTCAGCCGATTTCTATAACCACGATGACGGCCTTTATTCAACTCTGAGATTATTAAGTTATTTGGCCAAAACTAATCAATCCCTCTCAGCCGCCATTAGTTCGCTTCCCGTATACATATCGAGCCCAGAGATAAAAATATATTGTGCCGACGATAAAAAAATAGATTTGATAGCTAAAATTAGCCAGGTTTTAAAAAAAGATTTTCCTCAAGCAGAAGTAATTGATGATGAGAGAGCGGGCGACGGCGTTCGGCTTGATCTGCCCGACGAAATGCTTGTCGTTCGTTATTCCCAGAACGGCCCATATCTTACCATTAAATTTGAGGCGAAAACAGAAGAAAGATATAATTATTTGAGAAATTATATAAAAAAATTACTCCTCAGTTACGAGGAGATAGATTGGAATTCGGATATAAATTTGAATGTCAAAGTGTTTGAATAATAAAGATACTTTTTTAAGTTAGGCCCATTTTTTTCTTGACGTCTTGAAGGGTCGACTGGGCGATAATTTGGGCCCTTTTCTGGCCTTTTGCTAAAATTTCTTTGACATAAACTTCTCTCTGGAGAAGTTCTTTTCTTTTCCGGCGGAAAGGCTCAAGGGAATTGATCAGCAATTCAGCCAGGGATTTTTTGAAATCAGCGTAACCCTTTCCCTTGAACTTCCTCTCCAGTTCTTTAATGCCCTTCCCAGAAAATAGGGAATAGATGGTTAAAAGGTTGGAAATGCCGGGTTTCAGCTTCGGGTTATATCTTATTGCTCTTCCGGTGTCAGTAACAGCAGCTAGTATCTTTTTTTCTATTTCTTCCGGTTCGTCAAAAAGCCCGATGCAGCCCCTGGGGTCGTCAGTTTTTGACATTTTCTTTGCCGGTTTTTGCAAAGACATTATTTTAGCCCCGATTTTTGGCAACACAACCTTGGGCTCTTTAAAAACTTCACCAAAGGTTTTATTAAACTTGCGGGCGATTGTTCTGGCCAACTCCACATGCTGCTCTTGGTCTTTGCCTACCGGGACCAGGTCGGTTTTGTAAAGCAAAATGTCAGCTGCCATTAAAATTGGGTAATTCAAAAGGCCGGCATTAACATATTCTTTGTGCTTTTTAGATTTTTCCTTGAACTGGGTCATTCTCTGCAAATCTCCCAAGGGGGTGATAGTTCCTAACAGCCAGGTTAATTCCGTATGCTCTTTCACTTCGGACTGAACGAAAAAGATGCATTTTTCCGGATTTAATCCGGCGGCTAAATAGGCGATAGCCACGTCTTTGATGTTGGCTTGGAGATTTTCTGGCTCGTAAGGAGTGGTAACGGCATGCAGGTCTACAATGCAAAAAACGCACTCTGTTTTTTCTTGGAGTTCTATCCATTGCTTTATTGCTCCCAGATAATTTCCAATATGCAGTTCGCCAGTTGGCCTAATGCCGCTAAAAACTCTCATATTTTTTGTGCTAAGCTTAGCTTAGCACAAATTAAACTTCGATAACGACGGGCAGAATCATTGGCCGTCTTTGAGTCTTAGAAAATAAGAATTGGCCTATTTTATTCCTAATTTCGTCTTTAACGTAGCTCCAATTAACCGCTCCCCCGGAACCCGTTGCGTGATGAATAATTTCAATGACCTTTCTTCGAGTGTCCCTTAACAATTCCTTTGATTCCCGCAAATAAACGAATCCTCTAGATATTATATCAGGAGAACCCTTAACCTTACCAGTGGTCTTGTCAATTACAGCCACAATTACAAACATTCCATCTCTGGCTAACATTTGGCGGTCCCTTAAAACAACCTCTCCGACGTCGCCAATACCCAGGCCATCCACCATAACATAATTAGAGGGTGCCGTTTTCTTTTCAACAAAGATTTTTTTCTGGCTCAAATTGATTATTTGGCCGTTTTCAGCAACTATAATGTTTTTTTCGGGAATGCCCATTTCTTGAGCAAGTTCTGAGTGGGCAACCAGCATCGAATACTGGCCATGGATTGGCAAAAAGAACCTCGGGCTCATTATCTTAATCATTTCTTTCAGTTCTTCTTTTTGAGCGTGGCCGCCAGCATGAATATCCATCATTTTGTAATGGAAAACCCTAACGCCGTGGCGTAAAATATCATCTTTTAGCATCTGAACCGTTCTTTCATTGCCGGGAATAACCGAAGAAGAAAGAATAACCGAATCTCCCTTTTTCAGGCGAATGTAAGGATGTTCTTTGCTGGCAATTCTCATTAAGATAGCCGAGCCTTCTCCTTGAGCTCCGGTGCACAAAACCGTAATTTTGGACTCAGGATAATTGCCAATCTCTTTAGCTTTTATAAAAGTACCTTTCTTAGATTTGATGTAGCCCAGAATCTTTGAAATTTCAACATTGGCTTTCATCGAATAGCCCTCTACGCAAACTTTTCTGTCGTATTTCTCCGATAGACTGATAATTTGCTGAATGCGGTTGATTAAAGAGGCAAAAGTAGCAGCAATAATTCTGCCCGGCGCGTATTGGAAAATTTCCTCCAAATTCTTTTCAATTGTCTTTTCGGAGAGAGAATGGTTTGTTTCTTCGGCTCCCGTAGAATCTGAAAGCAAAAGCAAAATCCTTCTTTTGCCGAATGATTGTAATTTTTGAAAGTTGGTAGGCTTATCGTTTACGGGAGCTGGGTCAAACTTGAAATCAGAAGTATGCAGAATGTTGCCGATAGGAGTTTCAATAAACAGGCCCAAATTGTCGGGGATATTATGATTTTGCCTAAAGAATTCAATTTTAAAGGGGCCCAATCTAACTTTTGAACCGTCCTTTACCTCGGCAATGTTTAGTTTCGGCAGGTTTGGGAAATCATCTTGTCGTCTTAAAATGATGCCTCGAGTTAAGGGTGAAGCAAAAAATTCCAAGCCAGGATGCCAGATTTTTTCAATCAAATAGGGGATAGCGCCAATGTGGTCGTAGTGGCCGTGGGTAAAAACTACGCCTAAAATATTTTTTTCCTTACCTTTAAGGTAACTAGCATTAGGAACAATATAATCTATCCCTGGCATATCTTCTTCGGGCATACGAAAGCCCATGTCGCAAATCAAAATCTTCCCCTGCCAATCCAGGAGCATCATATTTCTGCCAACTTCCCCTAGGCCGCCCAAGAGGATAACTTTGAGGTTTTGTTGAATTTTTTTCATGGTGCGGACGGTGGGAGTTGAACCCACAAGCCTTTAGGCACAGGCTCCTGAAACCTGCGTGTTTGCCAATTTCACCACGTCCGCTTATTTATTTAGGGCTCTTTCTTCCGTATTTATCTTCAATTCTTATCTCGTCGCTTTCTTTAACTTTGCCAGCAGATATCTCTAAGACCTCTGCTGAAGTTAGTCCCTCTATCCTATGTAAAAATTTCTTAGGGACAGAGATAAATTGTCCCCCTCTTAAAATTATCTTCTTGAGTTTATTGAAATTTTTACCAATCGTCACGCGAATCTTTCCTGAAATAACATACCAAAACTCAGCTCTCAATTTATGGTATTGCAAAGACAAACTTTCACCTTTTTTGATATAAAGGATTTTGACGGTGCAGGGTTTGTTATCAATAAACTTAATAAAACCGCCCCAAGGACGTTTAAAGTCCTTTTCAATAATACCCGGAGATTTTTTCATCGACTTTTGAAGACGCCAGCCCGTTCAATGAGATGATGATTTTGAGAAATCCAATTATAGAGATTTTTCACTCCTTCTTTAGGAGAAACGGTCGGTGACCAACCAAAGTCCTTTTTAGCTTTTGAGACGTCGGAAATATAAACTTTTTGGTCGCCTGGCCGCCAGGAGCTAAAAGAGTAGTTGTATTTTTTGCCGGCTAATTTCTCTAGTATAGCAAATAATTCCCAAATGGAAAGAGTAAATTGAGGCCCGCCGCCGATATTGTAGGCATTGCCCCGCGTTTTTTTAATGTTTTTGAAGGCCAAATTAAAAGCTCTTAGTAAATCATCAACGTATAAAACATCCCTGACTTGCTTTCCGTCACCAAAAATAGTTACTGGCTTATCAAAGAGTAGGGCATTGCAGAACCAAGCTAACCAGCCCTGTTCTTCAATGCCGAATTGATGAGGGCCATAAATCCCGGATTGGCGAAAGACAATTGTATTTAATCCATAAATCCTTGCGTAATCCAGCCAATATTGATCGCCGGCTCCTTTGGAATTCCCAGAAAAATAGGCACAGCCGTTCTGTCTTACCATCACAACGGAATTGGGCACTTCTACAGAATAAACCATACCGTTATAATCAACCCACTCGCTCCTATCTTGATCTAGGTTACACTGTGCAGTTCTGGTGGTATTAATATAAACGCGGTAAAACCCTTCTTTATCCAAAAAAACCCGTGCCGTCATTCCGCATTTAATTGCGATTTCTTGGACATCGTCTGCTAATTTTTTCGAAACAGTTGTGTATTTCCAGCCATTTTTACTGTGTTTATTACCGTCGCCATCCAGTAATGATTTTAATAAAATAGTAAGATATTTTTGACCGAGATTTTTGATCTCTTGTGGAATATATTTATTATGGCTTTTGCCAAATCTTTTAACATATTCGTATAATTGTTTTGATGTGGCGGTAACATGGTGTTTCTTTACACAGGGTGAAGGACCAATAGCACGCAATGTTCTAACAGCTTCTTCGGTTCGATAGCAAGTAGTAAGGGTGACTGAACAGCCTCCAGTATTTAGGTCTTCATAACAATTTCCTTCTGAAAGATACCAGCCCAAAAAAGGTAACCAATTTTCCATTGGAATAGAGCGCTCTCTAAAATGCCATTTGTTTTTTTTAGGCCTTACTTTTGGTAGAATAAATTTTGTATGATTTTCTCCTTCCCTTACCTTTGCTGCGAGAAGATAAGCCATTGGCTTGCCTTTAATCTTTTGAGCTTCTACAAGGTGCGGTCTTTCTAACCCATTATGGTCACAATCCCATGATACCAACATTTTATGATTAGGCGTCACGCAGGTATTTAAGCGACGGTTTTTTTGTACGTACATCTTA
>MNWE01000003.1 GCA_001872265.1 Parcubacteria group bacterium CG1_02_39_15 | reverse complement strand
TTTTAGTAAAAGACGGCGTGTCTCGGGTCCATTCGTTCAAAACCGAAAGGGTTGCCTTGGCTTTTAAGAGCTGAGTGGCTAAAGGAAAACCGACCAATCTGCCGGCCCCCACTATGACTACATTTTTCCCTTTGAGTACAATTTTATAATCTTTCAAAAGCTGTAAAATACCATTAACGGTTGGCGGCAAAATCTCGAGGGTTCCTTGGTAAAACTTTCCTAAACTATGCTCTGAAAGTACATCAACGTCTTTTTCTTCAGTAATTAAATTAAGAAAGTCTTCAGGGAAAAATCTCTTTGGCAAGGGCAGCTGAATAATTACTCCAGAATTAGCTGGTATTTTAACAATTTTCTCAATTGCTTTTTTTAGTTCAGAATCTTTTATTTTGGCCGGAAATTTAAACAGCTTAAAACCGACTCCGATTTTTTCACAGGCTTTTTTCTTTTGATTAATAAAAACCTGGGAAATTAAATTTTCTCCGACTTGAACCACCGCCAAAGATAATCGCGGTTTAAATTTTTCAGCCTCTTTTTTAAGGTTGGCAAGAATCTTTTCTGCCAGCTTTTTTCCGTCGAGAATTTTCATGAGATGCCGGGAATAGGAAATCTTTTGCTAAACTCTAAGACTTCCTGTTTTATTTCTTTGATTGTTTGATTTTCTGTCATTTCCTCTCTAAATTTTTTAAGATATGGCTTTATCTCTTCTTTGTTTTCTGGTAATCGATAATTTTTTATCTCATTTGCCACCTGGGCTATCCAAGTGGCGATTATTTTCATTTCTTCTTCTTTCATCCCCCGGGTAGTAATAGCGGGAGTTCCCAATCTGACACCGCTGGGATAGAAAGGAGAGGAAGGGTCTCCGGGAATGGTATTTTTATTGACAGTCATACTAGCTAAATCTAAAGCGTCTTGCAGAAACACCCCCAGGCCTTTTCCATAAGGTGTTAAATCAATCAGCATCATATGGTTATCTGTGCCATTAGAAACAAGCTTTACTCCTCCTTTCATTAGCTCTTCAGCTAATGCTTTTGCATTTTTGACAATCTGTTTTCCGTATTCTTTGAATTCGGGTTTTAATGCCTCTCCCAAAGCCACAGCAATAGCTGCTGTCTGATGGTTATGAGGACCGCCTTGGACGCCGCCGGGGAAAACAGCTTTATCCATCTTTTCTGCCAGCTCAGGATCTTTTGCCAGGCCTTTTTCTGTAATCATGATTATCGCCCCTCTTGGGCCTCTCAGAGTTTTATGAGTGGTGGTAGTAATAATGTGGGCAAAATTCACTGGGCTCTTGTGAGCCCCGGCAATAATAAGACCGGCAATATGAGCTATGTCGGCTACAAAAAAAGCTCCTACCCCATCAGCAATTTTAGATAATTCTTCAAATGGAAACTCTCTAACATAAGCTGTGGCGCCGCACCAAATTAACTTTGGCTTATGCTCATTGGCAAGAGCTTCAACTTCTTTAATGTCTATATAACCATCTTTTTTTACATGGTAAGGAACACTTTTATAAAGTTTTGAGGAAATATTGGCTTTCCAGCCGTGGGTAAGGTGGCCGCCGTCGGGTAGATTTTGACCCATTATAGTATCACCAACATTGCAAGTAGCCAAATAGACGGCGAAGTTTGCCGGACTGCCAGAGTAAGGCTGGACATTGGCATAAGGAACGCCAAAAGCCTCTTTGGTTCTGGCAATAGTTAACCTTTCTGCCTCGTCTATAAATTGATTGCCTCCGTAATAGCGCCTGCCAGGATAACCCTCGGAGTATTTGTCAGTCAAAATAGAACCCAAAGCCTCCAAAACTTGTGGCGAAGTATGGTTTTCAGAAGGAATCATTTCTAACCCCTCTCTTTTTCTTTGTTTTTCAGCTTCAATTATTTCGTAAATTTTAGGATCGCTTTGTTTTAATGACATTGGAGTAAAAATTAAATTAGTGTTTAAAACATCTTATATTAGTAAAGACCATTGAAATCTTGTATTTATCGCAAATTGCTATAGCATCTTCGTCTTTGATTGAGCCGCCCGGCTGCGCAATAGCTTTTACCCCGGCTTTAATTAAAATTTCGGGTCCGTCTGGAAAAGGAAAAAAGCCATCTGAGGCGGCTACTGTATTTTTAGCACGATCACCGGCTTTTGTCACCGCTAAGAAACAGCATCTTTTTCTGTCTTGCTGGCCAACCCCGGAAGAAATTAAAGTTTCATTTTTCGCCAAAACTATGGTGTTAGATTTAGAAACTTTACAAATTTTCCAGGCAAAAAGCAAATCTTTAATTTGTTCTTTAGCGGGTTTTATTTTTGTCGCCGCTTTCAAGTCTTTTTCAGTAATTTCTTTCAAATCTGGCTCTTGAACTAAAAATCCTCCTCTGATTTTCTTTATGTCCAAGTCTTTTGAGGGTTGAGGATTTTTCAGGGCTGGATTAACTAAAATAATTAGTTTCGGTTTTTGAGATAAAATTTCCAGGGCTGATTTTTCAATTGCTGGCGCCAATAAAACCTCAAAAAATTTTTTAGCCATAATTTTGGCTAAATTTTTGTCAACCAATCTATTTAAGCCAATTACTCCGCCGAAAGCAGCTAAGGAGTCGCCTTTCTCCCAGGCGCGGAAAAATGCGTTTTTGGCGTCCTCTCCTAAAGCTGCGCCGCAAGGATTACCGTGTTTGATTATTACGCAAGCCGGCTTTTTGCCGCCCAATTCAGAAAGAGTTAAAATCGCTGCATTAGAATCTAAAAGATTATTAAAAGAAATTTCCTTACCCTGAATTTTTTTAAAATTTTGGACAGAAAACTGGTCTCTATCTCTTTGGTTAAGGTAAAGAGCTCCTTTGAGATGAGGGTTTTCGCCGTAGCGAGTGTCAAAGAATTTTTTAAGTTTGATTTTTAAAATATTCGGCAATTTCTTTGTCATATTTGGCCGTTCTTTGAAAAACTTTTTTAGCCAATTCCAAGCGAGTTTTCTCTGGGACCTCTCCTTTGTTCTGCAAAAACTTAATGACTTTTTGATAATCTTTCGGGTCGATAATAACAGTGACATATTTATAGTTTTTAGCGGCTGCCCGAACCATCGTTGGTCCGCCAATGTCAATATTCTTGATGGTGTTTTCCTTTTCAAAGGGATAAAGATTGCAAACTACCATATTAATTGGAAAAATCTTTAATTTCTTGGCTTCTTTCAAGTGCTTTTTATTCCCCCTGTCAAAAAGAAGGGCTGATTCAATTTGAAAAGAAATTGTTTTCATCCTGCCGTCAAAAGCTTCGGGATTGCCGGTAACTTTTTCGATGGGGATTATTTTAACCTTAGCTTCTTTCAAAACTTTAGCCGTACCGCCAGTAGAAATTATTTTCCAGCCCAATTTGGTTAATTGAGAAGCAAACTCTGCTATTCCAGTTTTATCCCAAACACTAATTAAAACTCTTTTGGGCATGAAATTAAAATTTAAATTTTGGCGGGATTCCCAAAAGCATAAAACCAAAAGAAAGGACTGCCGCCAATATAAAAGAAAGGTTTATTTGTGAAGTAAAATAGAAAATTACAGCCAAAAAGATAAGGGTAAGAAAACGAGCAAGATTAATGACGACTTCTCGGTAAACTATAAATTCGTCGGCTTCCGGCCCCTTGAGAGAAACTTTTTTGTAAAAAAAGGTGTAAAAAGGAATATTGGCTGTGGCTCGACAAATTCCATAAAGGGATTGAGCTAAAAAAGCATCGAGGGGAGTTACAACAAAGTATTTTATTATCCAGCTCATTGAGGTTAAAAAAGAGCCAATATTCAAGAATTCTATTCGGTTAATAATTTTATCGGCCAATCTGCCCATATATAACGTAAAGACGGTGCTGGCCGCTATAGCAAAGGTGACAATTCCTCCCATGGCGGCATAACCAATGGCTAAAAGAAACATAAAAAGGGGCCAGAGATGAGAATTTATCGAACCCTCTACGCACTCTGCGGCAAAAGCTAAAGAGTTTTTGCGGTTTTCTTTTTTAAAAATTTTTTGCCAAACTTTCTGAAAAGAATCGCTGTAAAACACATAACTTTCTTTAAAAAGCATCATCGGAATAGAAGAAATCAAAAGAACCGCTAAAACTGCAGTAAAAAGAACAGGGTATCCGGCCAAACTTAAAATGACCCCGCCAATTGCAGGACTGATAATCGTTGGGATAGAAGAAATAACATTTATTCTGCCAACCGCTCTTCCTGTATATCCATTTTCGGAAAAACGATTAAATCCAACATGGAAAGCCGGCCAAAAAAGAGCCATTCCCATTCCTCCCAAAATCACGGCTAAGGGAATAAATAAAAAAGAATAAGGAAGCAAGAACAAAGAAAGATAGTAGCCGAAAAAGAAAAAATGGGAAATAAGCACAGAGTGCTTCGGGCCAATCTTTGACATTAATTTACCGGCGTAAACAGCCGAAACCCCGAAAGTCCCGTAGAAAACAGCAAAAAATAATAAAGTTATGGAAATAGAATTAAAGTAAGAATAGAGGTAAATTGGCTCAAAGATTAAAACCATCCCAATGGCAAAAGAGCGAAGGGCAATGCTGGTAAAGAATTGATTGTTTTCTTTGCTGAAGAAATAGTGAAAAAAATGAATAAAACGATGGGGCATTTTAACTTCTTAGAATTTTAAAACCTTTTATCAAATCAATAACAATTGAGGGTTTTGACGGTTTTAGATTCCCAGCGTCAATAATGAAATCCGGCTGAAGTTTTTGATCGGCGAATTGTTTTAAAACTTCTTTAATTTTGGTGGAAGGAGGCCGATTAGAGATATTAGCCGAGGTGCCAGTAAGAGGACGATTAGTAGTTAATAATAATTGATTAATAATTTTGTAATTAGGGATTCTTAAACCAATGGTTTTTTTATTTCCAAAAAGAATTTTAGGCAATTTCCCTTTTCTTCCCAAGACCACCGTTACCTTGCCCGGCCAAACTGCCTTAAGGAATTTTTCTTGTGCTTTATTAATCTGGGCGAATTTTTTGGCTGTTTTTATATCTTTAATAAAAATGGGGATTGGTTTTGAGCTTCGACGCTTTTTTATTCTGATGAGTTTTTTAACTGCTTTTATATCGCGGGCATCGGCTATCAGCCCATAAAGAGTGTCGGTTGGGCAGACAACGATTTTTCCTTCTTGAATGGCTTGAGTCGCTTCTTTAATTATTTCTTTAAAATTTTTCTGGTTTAGTTTCAGGATGCGCATTTTTTCAGTATATCACGAAAAAGGCCCTGCGGGGGAAAGCAGGGACCAGAAAGACTGGAATAGTGGCGAGTTTATTTGTCAAGACGGAAGACCGTATTGTCTCTAATGTTTCCGGAAACTACTGAGCTTGGCCAAATCAAGCAATTTGAACCAATTAAGACGCCAGGCATCAAAGAACAATGGACGCCAGTTTTAGTATTTTCGCCCATAATGCAACCTAAAGATGTTAGGCCGGTATTAATTTTTTCTTCTTTGACAGCTGATTTTATCTCTCCCCTATCAATTCTAACATTAGCGGTAATAGTCCCTGCTCCTAGTCGGCAGCCTTTACCAAAGATAGAATCGCCGAAATAACCTGAATGGGTATGAATATCTTCTTGGAAAATAGAACGAGTGACTTCGGCAAAAGCGCCAATCAAGCAGTCGTTTTCTAAATTAACGTATTCGCGGATTAATGAATTGTTTCCTATTACGCAATTATCTCCAATATAACAAGGGCCTTTAATAACGGCCCCTTCATAGATTTTCGCATTCTTCCCAATATGCGTCTTATTTCCCAAATACTTATCCATTAAGAATTTGGTTACTTCAAACAAATGCCAAGGGTATTTAAAAGAAGAAGGTTCTTCTTTGACTATAACTACTCTGGCTTCGTTTTCTTTTGCATAAAGATCTAAGGCGCTTTCAAAAGCATATTGATGTTCGGGTACTTTTTTATAATATTCAAAAAACTTTTGAGGCAATAAATAAATACCTATCGCTTTTATATCCGACGGCTCCTTTCCTTTTTCCGGCTTTTCGATTAAACCCACGGCCTTATCTCCTTCTAATTTTAACATCCCGTAAAGCCAGGGCTGATCGGTTTTAATTCCCAAAAAGATAAGTTCTGCTTTGGTTTCTTGAAATTTTTCTATTATTGGCTTAACAAAGTCCCCGACGTTAACCTTGTGAGCATGAAGAACAAAAAAAGGACCAGAAATTAAGCTTTGAGCGCACAAGACGGCATCACCCATCCCTTTTGGCTCGGGTTGAATAACATATTTGATTTCAATGCCAAGTTGATAATTTTTTAATTCTTCTTCCACGTCCCTTTTCGGTCCCTGAACGATAATA
>MNWE01000022.1 GCA_001872265.1 Parcubacteria group bacterium CG1_02_39_15 | reverse complement strand
CCTTACTAAAAAAACTTAAAGAAATTTTTAACATCAAACCGCTACAAGTTTCTTTCACTGCCGACTTAATCGGAGTTCAGCTGGCCGGCGCTCTAAAAAACGCTTTGGCTGTCGGTATCAGCTTGGTCGAGGCCGGCATTCCCAATCCCGAAGATAAAAAAATTACCAAAGATTTGATTGGGCGCGGCTTAAAAGAAATGCTGGTGGTTGGAAAGGTAATGGGAGGAAAATCAGAAACTTTTTTGGGCCCGGCCGGCTGGGGCGACTTAGTTTTAACTTCCACCAACCCTCTTTCTCGCAATTTCCAGTTTGGGAAAAATCTTCTTTTGGATGCCGACAAAATGCGAAAAGATATTATCGAAAGAAAGGTAACCGTTGAGGGGTTTGACAACGTCTTTGCCTTTCACCAATTAGGGGAAATTCATCAATTAGACTTGCCGATGATTGATGAAATTTACAATGTGATTTACAAAAAGATTTCGCCAAGAAAAACAGTTAAAAATTTAATTCAATTAGTTGAAAATAAATAGATTGGAGGGTTGGCAGAACGGCTATTGCGCAGCTCCCGAAAAGCTGTGGGAGTAATCCCTTGCAGGTTCGAGTCCTGCACCCTCCGCAAGAATATGGCCTTGAATTTTTTCAAAAAAAACAAAAAAGAGCCAGAGAACCTTAAAGAGCTTTTAGCCCGCTTTAAAGATTTAGAAGAAAATTCTAAAAAACTTGCTGAAAAAATAGAAAGCTTGCAAAAAGAAGGTCAGCTTACTATTCAAAAAGTGGGGATTGTCAGATTTAATCCCTTTTCAGAAGTGGGCTCAGACCAGAGCTTTTCAACTGCTTTACTGGATGGAAACGACTCAGGCATAGTCATTACTAGTCTTTATACCAGGGGAGGAAACAGAGTTTATGGGAAACCAATTAAAAAAGGAGTTTCAGAGTATTCTTTGTCGGAAGAAGAAAAAGAGGCAATAAAAAAAGCAATTAGCCCCGAAGGAGAGCAAGCTCCCTACGGGGTAAATAAAAACAATGGAAGTAAAAAAAGAAGAAATAATAATTCGACCACCGGTGGTGGTGGTACTCGGCCATGTTGATTCAGGGAAAACCTCAATTTTGGATTACATCAAAAAGACTCGGGTGGCAGAAAAGGAATTAGGCGGCATCACTCAACACGTCGGCGCTTATCAAATTGCCGAAGGTGATAAAAAAATCACCTTTATTGATACCCCAGGCCATGAGGCGTTTTCAGCCATGAGGTCTCGCGGAGCAAAAGTAGCTGACATTGCCATTTTAGTGGTTGACACTACGCAAGGAGTTCAAGCCCAAACCAAAGAGGCAATTTTCCACGCTAAGGCAGCTGACCTTCCTATCATAGTTGCTTTAAACAAAGTTGATAGACCAGAAGCCGAGGTGGAAAAAATTAAAAGAGAATTGGCTAAAGAAGAAATTTTAGTTGAGAGTTTGGGAGGGAAGATACCCTCGATAGAAACTTCAGCTCGCACCGGCAAGGGGATTAAAGAGCTTTTGGAGCTAATCTCATTGATAGCTGAAATGGAGGATCTCAAGGTTGATTTATCGGCGTCAGCTCAAGGAGTAATCGTCGAATCTTACCTAGATAGCCAAAGAGGGCCTATTGCTATCCTAATTTTGAGCCAAGGAACTCTAAAAGCAGGAGAGGCAATTGGCACCCCTTCTAGCGTCGGCAAAATCAAAAGTTTAGAAGATTTTCAGAAAAATCCTATTCGGGAAGCCTTGCCTGCTCAGCCGGTTAGGGTTGCTGGGTTTGAAGAGGTTCCCAAGGTGGGAGAAAATTTTAAAGCCTTCGCCAATTTAGAAGAGGCAAAAAATAATCTCAAAATCTCTGAAAAGAAGGAACCCCCCAAGGTTTTAGAGATTAAAGAAGGACAAAGGGTTTTGAATATAATTTTAAAGACCGATGTTTTAGGAACGATTGAGGCAATCGAAGAAGTTTTAAAAGAGCTTCCTCAAGAGAAAGTAATTTTAAAGATTTTAAAATCAGAAGCCGGCCAAATCTCAGAGTCAGATATTAAGCTGGCTAAAGGCGGCCGGGCGATAGTTTTAGGATTTAGGGTAAAAACTAGTCCGGTAGCTCAAAGATTAGCCGGAAGAGAAAGGATAAAGATAATGAACTTTGAAGTGATTTACGATTTGGTAGAAGGGGTTCGTAAGTTTATGGAGAAAATCATGGCGCCAGAGCAGGTCCGGACAGAATTAGGCAAGATGAAAGTTTTAGTTATTTTCTTGTCCGAAAAAAATCGTCAGATCGTCGGAGGAAGAGTTACGGAAGGAATAATAAAAAAGGGAGCCTCGATTGAGGTTTTTAGGGGAGAAGACTTAATTGGCAAAGGAAAAATGATTAATCTCCAGAGAAATAAAAAAGACGCAGAGCAGGTTTCCAAGGGCGAAGAATGCGGCATTCTTTACGAAGGAGGGGTCGAGGTTGAAGAAGGAGATGTCTTGGTGTTTTTTACCGAGGAAAGAATAAAGGGTGAGTTATAAATTCCTAATTTCTAATGTTCAATAAATTTCCAATTCATTTCAACCTTCAATTAATCTTCGATTAATTTCGGTGTCTAAACGCATACCTCGAGTTAATCAATTAATCAAAAAAGAATTAAGCCAGATTGTCCTAAAAGAGATTGAATTTCCTAAAGGCGTTTTAGTTACGGTGACCAGGGTAGAGGCCTCTTTGGATTTAAACCAGGCAAAAGTCTTTATCAGCTCTTTGCCGGAAAGCCATACTGAGAGAGTTTTGTCCATTCTGAATAGGCAAATTTATTTTATTCAACAAAAATTAAATAAAAGATTAAAAATGAAATTCATTCCCAAAATAGAATTTAGGGAAGAAAAGAAAACCCGGGAAGCCGGCGAAGTAGAAGGAATTTTAGAAAGGCTGAAAAAGGATTCTACTTAATTAACTACACCATGGTGTTATTAAGTAAGTGGATTATAATCGTTGAAAAAAGAGGGGAAATAAGATAGAGTAGCTGTGCGGCCAGGTAGCCAAGTAGCTAAGGCGACGCTCTGCAAAAGCGTTATACGCGGGTGCAATTCCCGCCCTGGCCTCAAAATTTTGCCGAGGTGGCGAAACTAGAAAACGCACAGGACTTAAAATCCTGCGGGTGTATAACCCTTGCGGGTGCAATTCCCGCCCTCGGCACCGATATGAATACTGTTCTAAAGAAAAATCTTAATCAAAACTTTTTCAAAGAATGGACAGAAAAAATGAGCTATGTTTTGGGTTTTATTATGGCCGATGGTTGTATTACCGTTAGTAAAGAAAGACCAAATAGACCGTTTACTTTAAATATAACCTCTGCAGACAAAAAACATTTATATAAAATCAGAAAAGTATTAAATTCTAAACATAAAATTAGTAAAAAGACTGGCGAGGAGAAAAATGTTGCTTTCCAAATACAAATTCGCAATCAAATCATTGTAAATGATTTAATGAAATTAGGAATTTTTCCAAGAAAAACATCTCATTTGAATCCAATAATAGTCCCAGAAAAATATTTCCCCGATTTTGTCAGAGGATTTTTCGATGGCGATGGAAGCGTTTATATTTATAAAGTTAATAAAGTACCACAAATCAAAGCTAACTTTGTAAGTTCAAGCTTAAGTTTTATTGTTGATTTTAATCAAAATCTTTGTGAAAAATTAAATATACCCTTAAAGTCAATTCATAAAGAAACAAGCCGACGCAAAACTCCTTTGTATTATGTTGATTTCTACATCGAAGATTGCGAAAAATTAGCCGAATTTATTTATGGAAATAATCCAATTTTGTTTCTTCCCCGCAAACGAAAAGTTTTTGAGAAATGGAAGTCAATTAAGAGACGAGATTATCTAAAACAAAATTATCCTTCAAAAATCGGCTGGCATCTTAATCAAAAAATCGTCGCTTGAAAATCTTTAATCAAAATTATGAAAATCACAATTGTAGGGAATATGTCCTTTCTCGAAAAATTTAGAGAGGCAAAAGAATTTTTAGAAAAACAAGGGCATAAAATAATTGTGCCAGAAAAAGATCCTATGCCAGAACCAATACCACCCTCGGTTAAGAAGAAAGCAATGGAAAAATTTAATGAAAATTTGAAGAAATCCGATGCGATTTTGGTTATGAATTATACAAAAGATGAAAAAGAAAACCACATCGGCGCGAATACACTCATGGAAATGGGTATGGCCTTTATTATCCAAAAAAAGATATTTGTTTTAAATCCAAGCCCAGAATTCTGCAAAGATGAATTAGAAGCTATTGAGGTCCAATTTTTGGATGGAGATCTAAGTAGAATTAAATAAATCTTTTTACTAAGAACAAAAAACCACCCTTTTAAAGGGTGATTTTTATTTTAATTTTTTCCTTTTTTTACCCCTCTAGTACTTCAATATAAGTTCTTTTGGCGCCGAAGCTGAGGGCTTCCCAATAAGAGGGAAACCAAATATCAATATGATAATTTCCTTTTTTCCAACTCATTCTGTCTTCAACCACAAAAACCTTTTCGCCATATAATTCAGGTATTCGCACTTTGGTTCCAAGAGGTAAATAGTTATTGGCGATAATCCCGTCTCTTACCCAGGTGCCAGCTGCCGTAATGTAGGGGTCCCCATCGGTTTCCCAGGGTGTGCTGGAATAAGCCGTTACTACTACCCCTATTTTTCGATAATTTTCCGGCACGGGATTAATAGGATTAGCCATTGGCAAAAGACTATTCCCCTCAATTTTAGCTAAACTGTCAAGGTTTTCCGCAACCAAAAATTCTGCCAAATCAGCTTGAGCCTCTTGGCCTTTTGATTCAAAAACCGGCATCGATCCTATTAAGATTCCAACTGCGACAACTATAATTAAGATGTTTCGCCCCGTCGAAGCGGGGTAACCTAAGCAATAGTCCATTTTAAATCGAGCCTCGTCTTCGCCCCGAAGCCGAGGCGAAGATGAAAATGAAGCCTTAGCTTCATTGACAAACCCCGTTTATAGGGATTTTACCATATTAGCGCATTTCAGAGCCAGTGTCAAGTCCTAGAGAGGGAGCGGGAGACGGGGGTCGAACCCGCGATCTTCTCGTTGGCAACGAGACGTTCTACCACTGAACTACTCCCGCCTACGCTGTTTTGATGCCGCGGGTGGGAATCGAACCCACTACCCCTTCTTTTTCAGAGAAGTGCGTCTACCAATGAGCTACCGCGGCCTAATGGTTAAATAATAGCTAATTATTCGTTGCTAAGCAAATTTTACGTTGTGGGCACTGAGGGATTTGGACCCCCGACCTTTCGGATGTAAACCGAACGCGCTAACCACTGCGCCAAGTGCCCTTAAGCCCCTTTTTTCATAGAGTAAGCGTCGTCGCCATTGCGATAAAAATGCTTTATCGTTTCTACAATCTCAAATCCGAGTTTTTGATAAAAAGAAACGGCGACTTTATTTTCAGGCCGGACATAAAGAAAAACTTCTTTTGCGTTGCTTTTCTGAAGACACTCTATTAAACGGCTCGTTAGAGCTTGGCCGATGCCTTTTTCCCGCCAGCCAGGAGCCACTGCTAAAGAAAGAATTTCAGCTGAATTGTTTTTCGGTCGACCAATAGTATAACCAACGATTTCGCTTCCTTCAGCGGCGACAATAAACCCTTCAGGGAATCTTTGGAAAAGATTTTTTAAAAAATGCTCAGAATAAGGCCTTCTTTTAGGAAAAGAAATCCTGTCTATTTCCCTTACTTTTTCCAAATCCGAAAGCGAGAAATTTCTTAACTTTGCCATAATCCGGTGAGCGAGGAGGGACTTGAACCCTCACGGGAAAAATTCCCCTTGGAGCCTCAGTCCAAGCTGTCTACCGGTTCCAGCACTCGCTCAAATTTCTATTCTGCCTCCACTTGTTTTAGCTTAGCTTTTTTTCCTTTAGTCCTCCTTAAATAATAAAGTTTAGCTCGTCTTACTCTCCCTTTTTTAATTACTTCTATTTTTTCAATGGTGGGGGAATGAAGAGGGAAAATCCTCTCTACTCCTACCCCTAAAACTTCTTTTCTTACAGTAATAGTAGAGGTAATGCCTTTGCCGTGTTTTTTAGCAATTACTAATCCTTCAAAGACCTGGGCCTTTTCTCCCCTTTTTTCTTTTTTGCCTGCCTGAGCCATTTTGGCGGTGGCGGGGGTTTTTTGATAAACCCTAACCGTATCGCCGGGCCAAATGTCCGGCAAGTCGGTTTTTAATTGAGTTTTGACGAAGTTTTCAATTTTTGTAGACATGATAAATAATTATTTTTTAATGTA
>MNWE01000047.1 GCA_001872265.1 Parcubacteria group bacterium CG1_02_39_15 | reverse complement strand
CCCGGGATGCACCGACTGGAAAAAATTAAGGTGTCGGTTGGCCGCAACGCAAGCGGAGGAATCAGCTCGTAAACGGATCTCCACAAAGCAGAGTTTTCCTCGGCCTGGCAGCCGGTGACGAAAATCACCGTTTTTTCCGCGTCAGCCATCTCCTCTGCTTCAAGCTTGAGAAACCCTTGAGCATTCACCATGCCAGCTCCCAAAAAGAGAATTGGTCTTCCCATTATTTGGGCAATCTCGCCAATCCGCCGGATTCTCTCTAGGTTTGTCGAGAATGAAGTGATGATCACCCTTCCCTTAGCCCTGACTATTATATTAGTTATCGCCTCTATGGTTACTCCCTCAAGAGGAGTAAATCCTTCGAGATGGGCATTGATAATATTGAGGGAAAGAAGATCAACCGGCTCTTTGGCAATCTGGTAAAGGAAACTTATTGTCTCGGCTTTTGTCTTTGCATCTACTCCGGTCAGCTTGAAGTCGCCCAAATGGACGATTCTCTTCTTCCTGCCTTTAATTATCAATCCCATTGTTTCGGGGATTGAGTGGGGAAGAGGGAATGTCTCAATCTGAATTGGAAGGTCCCTTTCTAATAGAACCGGCTCGCCGGGAGAAACTCTTTGAGCTTTTCTTAAAGCTCTCACCAAGCGAGAATCTTGCTGCCAAGCCGCGTGGCGAGAAATAAGCTGAAAAGTTAGGGCGCTCATAAAGACTGCGTCGCTGGGCACGGCGTTAAGGTGATTCCAGTGGTCTAAGTGGCCGTGGGTTACGATAGTAGCCACTATTTTCCGACCGCTAATCAGCTTTTGGAATCCAAATTCATCGCCATTAAATCCCATTACGCCAGGATCAATTAGGACTGACCCTCTGGCCGTGGAAAGAAGAAGAGTATTAAGTCGGGAAATATCAAACTCAATACCCTCATCAACGCCGACGGCTCTGGCAACCTCTCTTTCTGGAACCCTGACCAAATGGCCAAGATAAAAGATTTCTTCTTTCCAGAAAGTAGGCCGGCGATAGGGAATAAGCTCTACCTCTAACTCTCCACCCCGGAAACCTCTCAATCTTTCCCTTTCAATTAAGTTACAATTCTCGCAGAACGGCTGCCGGCAAAGACCAACCAAAGACCCTTGATAATTCGAAGCCCATTTATAGCCTTCCTTTCCGCCCGGTCCAAACCAAAGCTTTACTCTTTCCATTTTCAACCTCCTCAGGATTATTCTGCTTTAAATATCAGTAGATTATTTAGTTCTAAAGTAACTAGATTTTAAATTATACTTATTTGTTTTGATTTTGTCAAGGAATAATTGTTTTTTTTGAGCTATTGACAAAATTGGAATTGTTATATATAATTAAGCTATAAATAGCTCTTTTAAAGGGTGTATACCTCGTGGGTGGCAGCTAATTGGGATAAACAGGCCCAGCTAGGTGTCACCCATAATATCTCCTGTGGTGGGGAAGACCCCTTAAACTACTGGCCCAGGAGAAGGAGGTTACAAATGGGTAATCAGAAAGCACACAGACGAGAAGCAAGGAAGGCAAAAGAGGAGACCCGGAATTTCAGCTCGTTGCCTGAGCTAGGGACGGCGGTGAAGAATGGGGAAGTTAAACTTCTCCCCGAAGTCTCCCCAACGCCAGCGCCAGTAGTGACAACGGTACCAACGACAAAGGCCGGAGTTTCGGAATACAACGACTTTTTCGGCCTGTACGCTAAAAGCGTGCGGGAGAATAGACCATTCCGGCCCCTCGGATTCATCCCTGGTCCAGCAGTCATCTTGGAATTCCGAGAAGGCGGTGAGGCCCGCGTCTTCGCGGCCACGTCAGATGTGGCCAAAGCGATCGGTGGTACCATCCCTACTCCCTGGGTAGCCTGGGACAAGCTGCCGGAAAAAATCCGGAAGGCGCTGGCCGAGCAAAAGGCCGTGGTGGACGGGCTCGGCTACGAGCCCAGCCCGTATAACCTCGGTTTGGCCAAAGCGCTCCTCGACGGACGCGCTCCAACCAAGTACCTAGCTGCGGTAATGCCGCGGTTCAGGTATCGCGGTGGCGATCCTGAACTCCCGTTCGGGGTAGCACTCCTGTCCGTTCTGGAAGGCGGGGTACTGAAGGGATTAAAGGTGAAAACCTACAATCCCCGCGGTATCCCCGATGTCCCGGCTGACGGCGTCATTCTTGCCCTCGACGAGTTAAAAAATGGCAGAGGGCCTATCCAGAAACTTCTGCGTACCTGGGCCCTGATGGAAACGAACTTTTTATCACGATATGATCGTGATGGGAATCGCCGTCAGAACTCCCAACCCCGTCCTCGTCTAACCTAGTTACCCGACCCTTACCGACCCCTGGTGAAGAAGCCCAATACTTCTTTACCAGGGGTTTCTTCGTTTACGCGAGCGAAGCGAAGCGTGGAGATGAACAAAGTTCATCGACTGCGCAAGCGCTAGCGAAGCGTGGAGATGAAGCGTTAGCTTCATTGACCTTGAAAATTATCTAAATTTTTGATAACTTTAATATATGCGAAACTTGGTTAAAAATTTGGTTTTTATTTTGCTGATTTTCCTGATAATCTCTGGCCTTTTTGCTTTGTTCGCCCGTCCCTTTGAGAAAGAAAAGGAGCTGTCCCTTACTCAATTAGTTGAGGAGATTAATCAAGAGAAGATTAAAAAAATTACTGTTTCTGGCAATGAGCTCCAAATAATTTATCAGGACGACACAGAAGCAAAGTCAATGAAAGAAACGGAAAGCAGCCTGTCTCAATCTTTGCTAAATTACGGGGTAGACAAAACTAAGCTGGCCAAAGTAGAGATTGAAACGAAAGAAGCAGGAGGAACTTGGACTTGGTTGGGACCTGTTTTATTTGCTGTTTTGCCTTTATTGCTTTTTGGTGTTTTTTTCTGGATGATTTTCAGACAAGCTAAAACTGGCGCAATGCAGGCTTTTGATTTTACAAAAGCTCGGGCTCGACTATTCGGCGCTGAAGGCCACTCAAAAGAAAGAATTACCTTCAAAGATGTGGCGGGTTTGGCAGAAGCAAAGGAAGAATTAAAAGAAATCATTGATTTTTTAAAAAATCCCAAAAAATTTTTGCAAATGGGAGCAAGGATTCCCCGGGGAGTTTTATTAATGGGGAGCCCAGGCACCGGAAAAACCTTGCTTGCGCGCGCAACGGCGGGAGAGGCCGGTGTGCCTTTTTTTCATATTTCCGGCTCAGAATTTGTAGAAATGTTTGTTGGGGTTGGAGCATCGAGGGTTCGGGACCTCTTTTCCACTGCCAAAAAGGCGGCTCCGGCTATAATTTTTATTGACGAATTAGACGCCATTGGCCGGCACCGAGGAGCAGGGCTGGGCGGCGGACATGATGAAAGAGAACAAACCTTAAACCAGATCCTCGTGGAAATGGACGGTTTTGAGAGAGACACAAAATTGATTGTTTGCGCGGCTACCAATCGGCCGGATATTTTGGACCCGGCTCTCTTGCGGCCGGGCAGGTTTGATAGAAGGGTAGTTTTAGACCTGCCTGATATAAACGACCGGGAAGAAATCCTGAAAATTCACGCCCGGGGGAAGCCCCTGGCCTTGAACATTAATCTAAGAGAGGTTGCCGAACGCACTCCCGGCTTCTCGGGAGCCGATTTGGCTAATGTAGTCAATGAAGCAGCAATTTTGGCTGCCAGAAGAAATAAACACCAGATTTTTCAAGAAGAGCTTTTAGAGTCGATTGAAAAGGTTTTATTGGGGCCGGAAAGAAAAAGCCATATTTTGTCAAAAAAAGAAAAAGAAATCGCCGCCTATCACGAAGCCGGGCATGCTTTAGTCTCAGCTATTCTTCCCGAAACTGAACCCGTCAGAAAGATTTCTATTGTAGCAAGGGGGATGGCCGCTGGTTACACCATAAAAATGCCTATCGAGGAAAGAAGAATTAAAACCAAATCAGAGTTTTTAGCCGAAATGGCCACTTTGCTTGGGGGCTATTGCGCAGAAAGAATAAAATTCGGGGAGCTTACTACTGGCGCTTCTAACGATTTGGAAAAGGCCTCGGAATTAGCCAGAAAACTGGTAAAAGAATACGGAATGTCTGCCTTAGGACCAGTTTCTTTTGGCGAAAAAGAAGAGTTGGTATTTTTAGGAAAAGAGTTTGGGGAACAAAGAAATTATTCTGAAAAGGTGGCTGCTCAAATTGATAAAGAAGTAACGAGATTTATTAAGGAGGCGGAAATCAAAGCAAAAAAGGTTCTAATGAAAAAGAGGGGGCTTCTTGAAAAAATTGCCAAAAGACTAATAGAAAAAGAAACTATTGAAAGAGAAGAGTTTGAAGAGTTGATAGGAAAGCAAAAATCGCCATCTGGCGGAAAAATAGTTGAACCCTTGTCAAAAAAAGGGAAATCGGTAAAAGTAAAGGTTGAGCGCGTGTAATATGCGCACGTAGCTCAGTTGGTTAGAGCACCAAACTTATAATTTGGGGGTTCGTTGGTTCGAGTCCAACCGTGCGCACTAAAAATATGGCTATTTCGCCTATTTGTAATAAATGCGGAAAAGAACTGAAAAAGTTTGGCGGATTGATTTTTGGCCCACCGAATGAAAAAGATATTGTTAAAAAATATCATATTTGCAGAGATTGTTTCAGGAAATTAGAAAAATCTTTAAAAAAAAGTAAATGAATTTGGGCACGTAGCTCATCTGGCAAGGGCAAGGGTACGGGCATGTTAAATATTGATTTAAATTGTAAAAAAGTTCCTTGCAAATTCGCACTACTGACTGTATAATGGATAAATGAAATCAAGGTGGTACGGATTAAAAGATAAGGTGGTCAAACTGCGCAAGCAGGGATTTTCGATGAATATGATTGAAAATCGATACGGAATAGCTCGTTCCACTCTTAGCGGTTGGTTTAGAAAAGTTAAGCTTACATCAGCGCAAAAAAGAAAGTTATTAAAAAATTCAAGGGTCGGTTTAATCGCGGCACGCAGAAAAGCTGTCCTCTGGCACAATGCTCAAAAAGAAAAAAGATTGAAAGAAGCTGAAACTCAAGCGATAAAAACGATAAAAAGTATAGACATTGCTGATAAAAAAATACTTGAGTTAGCGTTAGCAATTTTGTATATGGGAGAGGGTACAAAAAGAAAAGTGGAAACAGCGATGGGTAGTTCAAACCCCTTGGCATTAAAATTTTTTCTAGCTACACTGAAAGCTCTTTATAATCTTGATCTTAAGAAAATAAAATGCCAATTAAACTTACGGGCTGATCAAAATCCCAAAAAAATGAAACGTTTTTGGTCTAAAGAATTAAAATTACCGCTTAATAATTTTCGCCATGTTAATCTAGATAAAAGAACTATCGGTTCGAAAACGTATCCCTACTATAAGGGCGTGTGCTATGTCTATTGCGGAAACGTAGCAATCCAAAGGAAATTAATATGCCTTAGTGAAATATTCTGCAGAAAAGTGGTTAAAAAATATTTGGGCACTTGGCGCAGTGGCTAGCGCGTTCGCTTGACGTGCGAAAGGTCGTGGGTTCAAATCCCTCAGTGCCCACATGAAAATAATTCATGAGGATGAAAATGTTCAAGTTTATGACAAACCAGCGGGCATCAATTGCGATGATTTCGAAAAAAGAATCCACCGGTTGGATAAAGATACTTCGGGCATATTTTTAGTAGCAAAAAACGAAAAAGCTTTAGAATTCTTCCAAAAACAATTTCAAGAGAGAAAAGTAGAAAAGAAATATCTGGCCTTAGTGGTCGGCAATTTAAAAAACAAAGAGGGCGAGATTAAAACTTTGCTCGGCCGCTCGCCAAAAGACCCAAGAAAACAAAAGGTTTATTTGCCCCACGAACCCCAAAATGAAGGGAAAAGGGAAGCCGTAACCCGCTATAAAGTGTTGCAAAGATTCAAAGATTATGATTTGATTGAGGTTAAGCCGGAAACCGGCAGAAAGCATCAGATTAGAGCTCATTTTACTTATTTGGGCCATCCCATAGCTGGCGACAAGCTGTATGGGTTTAAGAATCAACCCTGCCCAAAAGGGTTAAAAAGGCAATTTCTCCATGCCAGCTACATCAAAATAGAATTGCCAAATGGCGAAATAAAAGAGTTTCAATCAGAATTACCGAATGAATTAAAAACCAAACTTCCGCAGAAGTGAAGGTAAAGATGAGATTTATCTCATCGCCTACATTAAAAAATAATTATTTATTATGTCTACAAAAATTGAAAACTTCGTCAAAAATCAATTAAAAACTGACTTGCCGGATATTTGGCCCGGCGACACAATTAAGGTCTACCAAAGAACCCCTG
>MNWE01000001.1:22000-27194 GCA_001872265.1 Parcubacteria group bacterium CG1_02_39_15 | reverse complement strand
CTTTTAAAATTTGCCAAAGAGAAGCTCCCGAGATTATCTTTAATTCCCGGTAAATGTCTTTGGGCGTAGCTCGAAAATCTAAAAAGGCAATATTATAACCCGCTTCTTTTAAGACCTTTTCTTGGATTGCTCCGTAATACCGCTGCCGGCAGGAACCTCCGACGTTCTGAACCATAAAAATAGTGTTGGCTCCTTTTTCCAATGAAGGAATATAATTGCCAAGGGTTACTTTTAAAGGAAAGCAAAACATTTCCGGAGCAATTTTTGCTCCAGCCACAATTGTTTGAGAATTTGTTTTTTCGGGAGGAATAACTTCCAAACCCAACTGTTCAAAAAGACTCTTAAAGGCAATCGTATAATTCCCCCACCTAGCAAAGGTGATAATCGGTTTTTTCATGGTGTTAATGTAAAGTGTCGATAAAAGCTTCGAGCCGGGTTTGGATTCCCGCTTCGCCGGTTTGTTCGTCAATCAATAAATACAAGAATGGTATTTTATTTGCTTTGATTGTTTTTTCAACAAATTCTTTTAAAACCGCGTCGCAACCGCACTGAAAAGAAGAAATTTCAATGGCGCCGGCGAGATTATGGTTTAAAATGGTCTGGATTTTTTCCATTATTTCTTTTCCAAACTCCCAGTGGAATTCTGGCAAATCTAAATTTTGGATTTTGGAACTTGGATTTTGGATTTCATTTGTCGGGACTTCGTCAATAAAAATCGGTTCAGTCCCCAATTTTTCCAGTTTTTCTTTTATTCTTAAATTAACATAATCGTCGTATAGGTTATAGGGGTGGGAAATCAAAACTATTTTTGGTTTTTTTGACTGAATTTTTTTAGAAAATCCTTGAGAGTTTTTTTCCACCTCTACCCAAGCCGCTTCTGTTGTCCTTTCAACGTCTTTTCTATTTTTATTTAATTTTTTTCCTAATTTTCTGAGAGACTTTCCAAACTCTTCTCTTCTTTCATCGAAGGTCTCAGTTAAAATTGGGGTTTTAACTAAAATTTTTGCCAAGTCGGGCAACCCAAAAAATTTGGGGCAATATTCTAGTTTGTCTTTATTGGTTTTTAATCTCGGCACGAAAATCCAATCGCACTTTCCATCGAGCCATAAAAGGTGCCCAAAGAAAACTTTATTGGAAAAACAGTTTTCGGGATCAGAAACCTTTACCCCCATTTCAACAATTTCTTTATTAGTAGAGGGAGAGAGTAAAATTTCAAAGCCAAGCTCCTTGAAAAAAGCTTCCCAAAAAAGGGGGTATTTCCAATAAATTAAAGCTTTGGGTATGCCAATGGTCATATATTAAAAGAGGGTGCCCTGTTTAGACAAAGTTTTTGGCTCTCCCTTAGAGAAAATCCTAATCTTGCCATAAACCCCGTCGTAGCCAGGCTCAATATCAACCTTTCCTTCTCTAACCCGGGCAATCCCTTCGGCGATTTCTGGCAGGGTGATTGTTTCCAGTTCCGAACGCGGCACCTCAAGTAAAATCTTGAATTCGTTGCTAAAGTTTTTGATTAAATGTTTATATTCTTCTTCAACCTGTTTTGTTCCAGTCGCCACCCCTAAGGCATCAGCAATTATTTCTGAAAGAGGAACTAAACTTTTAAAAGGAATGGCGTTGTTTGGTTTAAAACCCTCCGGCCTGTCAGCTAACTGGTCTACCCTATTCAAAACTCCAATAGTTAAAGGCCGACCGCAATTGGGACAGATATTATTGTATTTTTTGGATTCAGCTGGCGACAAAGATATCCCGCAACTACGATGACCGTCATAATGATATTTACCCTCTTCGGGATAGAACTCAATTGTATATAAAAATTTTTGGGGATCTTTTAATTTTATCGCATTTGTTATCGCCGGATAACTAATTTCGGTATCAAAAACATTGGCCTCCCGACCAAGATGAGGACAACTATGACTATCTGAATTACTGATTAAAGCAATTTTATCCAAAGCGGAAATTCGCCAGTTCATATCAGGTGATGAAGAAAGGCCAGTCTCAATGGCATAAATATATTTTGAATAATCCTCAAAACATTCTTCTAATGAATTGAATCCGGAACGAGAGCCAAAGACGCTGAACCACGGGGTCCAGGCATGGCTTGGGACGACCAAGCAATTTTCAGAAATACTTAAAACGATTTTGGCTAATTCTTTGGCGTCTAGGCCTAAAATTGGACGGCCGTCGGATTTTAAATTGCCAATCCAGCCTAAATGAGCATTAATTTTTTCAACTACTTCAAAAGAGGGAGCAAAAATAATGATATGGATTTTTCTAACCCTTCCATTCTTGGAATAAATACAGCTGATTTCGGCAGTTAAAACAAAACGGATCTCTGAACCTCCTTTTAGTTTAAAAAGTCCGGGTTCGGCCGGCTCTAATTTTTCTTTCAAATTTTTAATCCAATCGAAATGAGTAAAGTCTCCAGTCCCTAAAACTTTAATTCCTTTTATCTTGGCCCATTTGTCTAAACTCTCTAAATCCATGTCTTTGGAAGTTGCCCGGGAGTATTTGCTGTGGAGATGAAAGTCAGCTACAAATTGCATAATTTTTAAAACACTTGAGACATTGCTCCTAAAATCAGGATTAGCATTAAAAAGTATAACAGAATTGAAGGCATTTTCAAACTGTATTCTGGCGCCCTATCCCCTAACGCTTTTGCGCGCTTAAAAATTAAAATAATTGCAGCCCCCTCTAGTACTCCGACAACCGTACCGACAAAGCCGATAGTTCCAATAAAACTTCTGAAGCCAGCTAGAAATAAAAGCAGGGGCAAACTGCAAGCAGCCAAAAAGGCTAAGGTTTTAGAAAATTTAAAATCGTAAATAAATGTATTTCTTAAGTAAAGCGATAGAACTAAAAAAGAGTCGGCTATGGTTATTAATCCTGCCAAGGCCCCGAAAAAAACAATTTTACTGCCTAAAAAAGGCGTCAAGCCAGAAAGAGTATCAAAAGAGGTACGATTCCCGGCAACTCCGACCACTATTAGGGCAAAGGCCAAATAAAGAGTGATGACAATCGCCGTGGCCCAAATTATCACTGTTTTAATTTTTCTTTTTTCTCCGGGCCCCCTGAATATTCCTTCAATCTCGGGAATAGCTGACCAACCGACCAAAGAAAATAAAATTACTCCGTAGGGTAAAAAAGCGTTAGGCAAGCTGAAAGCAACTAAATTAGAAGGGCTAAATTTCGGCAAACAAAACCCAAAAATAATAAAAATAACTAAAAAGAAAAGGAGATTAGTCAAAAGCTCAGCTGGAGCAATAAGTTTGATGCCACGAAAAATAAAATAAGTTAAAATCGCCCAAAAGAAGAGCGTAAAATGAAAAGCAGATAAATTAAAAGACGGAGAGAACAGAATCTTTAAAAAATCACCGGCTAAAATGAGGTAAGCTAAAAGGGCGCCGGTTGTCCCGATTAAAACAGAAATCGTGATCAATGCCTTTCCCCATCTCCCTAAATATCTTTGGGCAAGACCGACTAGCCTGTGTTCTCCTTTTGTTCTTAAGATTATTTCTCCAAAAAACAAATGAATAAGCAAAACCGCCCCGCCTAAAATTAAAAAATAAAAAAAGCCAGGTATCATCCCGCTTTTGGAAATTACGTAGGGAATTCCAAAAATTCCTGCCCCGACAATCGTACCCAGCAAGACGGAGAGGGCAAAAAGAAAATTTTTATTCATTCTTTAAAATGCTTAAAATTTCTAACGGGGTCTAAAAAACTTTTCCTCTAGCAATCCAAGCCCGGATAAAATTATAATGGTTAAAAGAGTTGCAAAAATTGCAAGCAGGTAAAATTTAGCTCCGGCAGCTATGCCGATGGCGGCTGCCACCCAAAGACCGGCAGCAGTAGTTAAACCCAAAATCCCGCCGGCTTGCCGGAAAATTACTCCGGCCCCAATAAAGCCGATCCCGACAGCAATGGCTTGGATTACTCTTGAGGGGTCAAAGGTAACGCCTGATTTGACAGAAAAGAAATCAAACAGCTCAAAGGAAATAATTGTAAAAAGGCAAGCGCCCAGAGCAACTAAACTGTAGGTTTGAAGGCCAGCTCCCTTTCCTTTATATTCTCTTTCTAAACCAATTAAGGCCCCCAACGAAGTAGCCAAAAGCAATTGGCAAACAATGTCAATCTCCATAATAGGGTTTAGAGCTTGTATATTTTGTAACCTTCTCTAACTTTTTGGCCGACTTTTAAGCCAACCGATTCTCCCTTCTTGGCAACTTCTACTTTTTGGTGCTCCACTTCCATTGATTCAACGGCCTGGGTAAAATCGGTTTTCCCCCCAACTATTCTGATGGTGTCGCCGACTTTTAAAGAATCGGAGAGCTCAATAACGGCCACATTAATATTGCTAAAATAGTGGGCGACTTTGCCGATTAATGTTCCTTCTTCAGAAATTGGTTGTTCTTCTGCCATATTTTTAAGGAAATTATTATTTTTTGCTGGTTCGACCTTTAATATTTAGAGTTTATTTCTTCCCTTTTTTAATTTCTTGAACCAATTTTTCAACCAGTCTTTGGGGATTTTTTTCATAAATAATTCTTTTTACTCCGCGGTAAGGACCTGTAGCAATTAGCTTTATCTTGTCTGCTGTGCCTCTCGAGCCCTCCAACACCCCGATGGGTTTTTGAATTTCAAAGGCGGTGGCAAATTCGTGCAATGTCCCCATTCTACCGCAAATAATAATTACTCCGTCAGCTGACTTAGTCATAATAATATTCCTTCCCGTATAATCAGCCCCCGTATAAATCATGACATCAAAAGGACTTACTGGCAGTTTATAGGTTTTGATATGGGCAGCTTCCGAGACCGCTGGAGAAAACCCAATAGAAAAACCGCCGATTTCTTTACAGCCCAAGACGGCATAATATGGCACGCCGGTAGTTGCGCCGGTGACTAAATTGCAATTTTGGCGAGCGACCTCCCGGCCAACCTCTTTAGACAACTCTATAATATTCTTACAACAATGGCTGATTTGGGCCGCTCCTGATACGGCAATTTCGTATTTTGCTTTCATATTAATATATTAGCAAATTTATTAGAACTAAAAAAGAGCAGGAATTTGCTCTTCTTTGGTGAGGGGGTACAGTCTTAACGAACTTGGCCGGTGCTCAAGCCTAGTTGGACATTACCAGGGACGTCCGATTTAGCCTCCTTCATTAAATACTGTTTGTCCTTAGAGAATTAATCTCGC
>MNWE01000001.1:0-21963 GCA_001872265.1 Parcubacteria group bacterium CG1_02_39_15 | reverse complement strand
CTGTCAAGAGTAATGCATCCGCAGTGTGCCCCCGGTAGGAATCGAACCTACATTTGAGGCTCCGGAGGCCTCCATTCTATCCATTGAATTACGGGGGCATTGACTTTTTAATATTTTAATATATAATTTTAGTAGATTTTTCACAAGGAGGTAAGGAACGGTGAAGAAGATTCTGAGCGCAATAGGAATTACTTTAGTGGTTAGTTTACTAATCGCAGTAGGAGTGGGAGGCGCCGCGCCACCACCAGGCGGGCCACCACCGCCCGGCCCAGCCACTGGAGACCAAGGAGGCATGCTTCCTACTGGCTTTTTCCCTTATTCAGGTTATCATTATAGCGGATATATAGTCGGAATTAATAAAGCAGATAGAACTTTTTCTCTGTATCTCGGCAGATTGAGTAATTATGAGAGGGCCGCTTCGATTGAAACTCAACCTGTCCAAACCGACACTTCAACTATATTTTACCGCAGGACTGCTAATGGGCCGCTCCAGACAGAATTTCTTAAGTTTGACGACTTAAGATTGTTCCAGCTAGTAGGACTGGCGGCAGCAGAAAAAAACGGTGAAGTATTTTTGAAAATTGAAATTTATGGAGAGCCCAATCAACGGGCCTCTTTATTTTTCGGCGATGAGATAAATGTTTTGCCGATTGCCTTTTTTATTTTTAATAATCCCGCTTTTTTTAATCTTAAACCCCGCTTCCCTGACTAAATCAATCAATTCTTTTTTAGAAAAACAGTGGTAATATCTTTTTGTTTTTTTACCCCAAGGCTCAAGAACATCCTTAAAATCAAGGCCTGATTTTCCTATCAATTTTAAAATGGTATATTTAAACAAAAGAGGAAGCTTCTTTTTGTCGTGAAATTTCCAAACCGTTAAAATCAAAACTCCTCCAGGTTTCAGAATTCTCTTTGCCTCTTCTAAGGATTGCCGCCTTAATTCTTCGGAAGGGATGTGGTGCAAAACGGCAATATTATAAATTTTATCAAAGTAGTCGCTCGGAAAAGGTAAATTCAAAACATCGGCAGTTTGAAATTTTGTCTGAGGGTAATTTCTTTTGGCGATTTCGATTAATCTTTCAGAAAAATCGACCCCGATATAATCAACTTTTTTCTTTCGGAATAATTCAAGCCATCTCCCATTTCCACAACCTAAATCTAAAATTTTTTCGCCTTCAGCTAGATAATTATCGAACAAAAAGACCAACTCTGGCCAAATTTCTTTTCGCGTCACTGAAAACTCATCAGCAATTAAGTTGTAATCTTGGCGAGTTTTTTCTAACAAATATTTTGCGTATTCTCTATCCATGAATTTTTTGGAAACTACCCCGAACAAATCCCTTCGGGATTATACGGGGCAAGCAATTAAAGAAATAATCAAAACGTTAATCCAAAGGAAGATTAAGTCTTCCGTTGGTTTAGCTAAAATTAAAAGGGAAATGGCCAAAAAATATAAAATACCCTGCCCGAATAATATTTCTCTACTAAAAACTTATCATGAGATGGTTAAAAATAAAAGAGTGAAGCTTTCGGGAAAAGTCGATGAAGCCTTAGCTTCATCTTCAGCTTCATTTTTACTTCGTAAAAACTCGCTAATTGAGAATTTGCTCAGAACTCGGCCAATCCGGTCTCTTTCGGGAATCGTCAATATCTCTGTTTTAACAAAACCTTATCCTTGCCCAGGGAAATGTCTTTATTGTCCGAGTGAAAAAGGAATTCCTAAAAGTTATGTATCCGGCGAGCCGGCCGTAGAAAGAGCTAAAAGGTTAAAATTTGACCCTTATTTACAAGTTAAAAAAAGAATTGAGATGCTAGAGATTGAAGGACATCCGACAGATAAAATTGAATTGAGAATTATTGGAGGAACCTGGAGCTATTATCCCAAAAGATATCAAAGTTGGTTTATTGCAAGCTGCTTCGCGGCTTGCAACGCTGAACTACGCCGAACTATACGCAGAACTACGCTGAAAGACTTAGAAAGAACCCAAAAATTGAATGAAAAGGCGAAATATAGAATTGTTGGACTATCAATTGAGACGAGGCCGGATTTTATTAATAGCAGAGAGGTGAAATGGTTGAGAGAATCGGGAGTGACAATGGTTGAGCTTGGAGTGCAATCGGTTTATGACGATGTTTTGAAATTAAACTTAAGAGGGCATACGATAAAAGAAACAGTTCTGGCAACAAAATTGTTAAAAGACGCCGGTTTTAAAGTTTTGTATCAGATGATGCCCAACCTGCCCGGTTCCGATTTAAAACAAGACAGGAAAATGTTTGAAGAATTGTTCAAAAACCCCGACTTTCAGCCAGACCTTCTGAAAATTTATCCTTGTGCCTTGCTAAAAAAAACTCCTTTATATAAATGGTGGAAAAGAGGAAAATATAAGCCTTATGCCAAAAAACAGCTGATAAGTCTTATTAAAAAAATTAAAAAGAAAATCCCTTATTATGTCAGGATCCAAAGGATAACCAGAGATATTCCTTCTCCCAGTATTGTGGCAGGACCAGCTAAAATATCCAACCTTCGTCAGGTTGTTGCTAAGGAAGCTGAACGAGAGGGCTGGAAATGTAGATGCATTAGATGCCGAGAAATTAGGGAAAATTATAACCCGAAAGAAAAACTTTATCTTTTTAGAGAAGGCTATAAAGCTTCTAAGGGGAAAGAGGTCTTTTTAAGTCTTGAAAATAAAAAGAGAACGAAACTTTATAGCTTGCTTCGACTAAGAATTACCTCGGAGAATAGAGCAATCGTCCGAGAAGTTCATACTTATGGACAATTAGTTCCGATCGCTAAAAAAGAACTAGCGCCTCAGCATAAAGGACTAGGCAAAAAACTGATGAAAGAAGCAGAAAAAATAGCAAAAAAAGAATTCGGCTTAAAAGAAATTTCAGTAATTTCCGGGGCAGGAGCAAGAAGCTACTACAGAAACTTAGGCTACGAGCTAAAGAATACTTATATGACAAAAGTCTTTCTCTAAAATTTTTCTGATTTGGTTTTTCAAATAAGGAAGGCGAGCTTCTATTTCTTTTTGCTTTTCCATTGAGCAACTTGTTGATGTTTTTGGTAGATAAATCTGCTTGGCGTCCGATAAGCAGTTCTTCCTTTTTTCGCTTGTTTTGAAGAATATTTTTTCATAAAACATCTGGTAAATGATCTATTCCACCAAATTCGGGAATAATAATGCAAGTGATTTTTAGAGCAGGGTCTAATTTGGGAGCAATTATTTCTTCAGCTCCGATACTTTCACAATTATCCTCAATTAAAATATCGGGTTTAACTCCAGCTACTACATCTTTATATTCCTCACCGCGCTCTCTATAATGAAGCACTCCTTCTGGAAAATTATACTTCTTCAAGATATTTTTAATTATTTCTATTTCTTCTCTCTTCTTTCTAGAAGTTATGTAGGAGATCTCGTGACCTTGATTTTTCCAGTTGATAATCTTATTTACAGCATCTTTAACCGGAAAATAAGAAGCGTAATCTCTGGGTTTTTCTTTGGAACTCGATATTATAATTGTTCCTTCTGTAAAAATAAGAATTTTCATCGTATGGTATTATTTTTTAATAATTTACCAGAATTTTTCCATGTCTTTTTTACTGAGCCGTTATATCCTGCCTTTTGGTAAAGTTCTTCAGGGTTATTGAAATAATATTGAAAATTAATTCGGAATTTAGACTCAACATCTCGATATCCGGGATAAAATCCGTTTCGAAGTTTTTGGATAGCATATCCAATAATTTTTTGTCTTATTAACTCTTTTTCTTCGGGAGTTTTGCTGGCAAATTTTCTGTTATATTTTATTCCCGCTAATTTAGCCATTTCTCTTATTCCTCCTGGAAAATGTAATTTTATTAAACATCTAAATTTTCGTTGAATCTCTTTATGGGTTGGAAAATGTCCTTTTTTAATTTCTTCTTTCACAAAAGTTATTATTCTTTTTTTAAATTTCTCTTTATCAAAATTTCTACTCATCCGATAATTAGAAATTAATTCTGGATCCATATTAAGCTGTTTATAAATTTCTCTAGTTCCGCTAGGAAAATAGCTATCTGGATTGACTCTGAATCTTTGAAAAATTTCATGCCGTGGAACATATTTCCCTTCATTCAACTTCTTTTTAACATATCTTAAAATTCTATCATGAATTTTTTTATAAATCTCTTCTTTCCCATAAGAAATTGAGGAATTTCTTATCCATTCTAAATCTTTTAATTCTTTAGGCATTTTAAATTGAAGAAGTAATTGTTTTAAATCTTTGCCGAAAAGAATTTTAATATTTAAGGGTAAGTTCTTAAATGTTTTTCTATCGGTGCTCGTCACTAAATATCCGTAAGGCGCTTTAAGAAGCTTAATATATCTTTTCAGTTGTAAAATCTCATTTCTAATATACGGTGAATTTTCAGCCTGCCCGATTTTTCCAAATTTCTGGAAAGCTTTTATTTCTACTGGAATAAGCCGTCTTTGCTCGTCTTCAACAATAATATCAGCTCCATTTGGCTTAGAAGGGCCAATAGATATACTTTTTATTTTATAGCCTAACTTCAAAAATAATTTACTAACTATATCTGCTAATTTCTTCTCTTTTTTATATCTCAAAAATGGATTTGGATCTCTTTTATATTCTATTTCTGCTAATCTATATAATTTTCTTATAGAACCTTCTATGTTTGTGTGAAATATCTCACTAATCTCATTGTAAGTAGGATAAAAACCTTGCCTCACTTTTATCCGAATATAATTGAGAATCTGCTCTTTTAATTCTTTCCGATCCCTCAACCTCCCCGTTAAAGGAATGTCTGCCGTTTGATATAACTCTCGCATCCCCTTTGGAAAGTAAGTTTCTAATGAAGTAGAAAATTTTCTCTCTATAGCTACTCGAGAAGATCTTATACTCTTCTTGAGTTGCTGATTAAAATATTTTATTATTTGTTTTCGTCCTTTAGTAGTACTTCCGAGCCCTCGCCTTTTTTCTTGTCCTTTATATATGGCTTTTCTTTTCTTTTGTTCGGGAGAAAATCTAAATCCACAAAGTTTATATAATGTATTCATTCCTTTAGGAAAACAGCTCCAAAAAGAGACCTTTAATTTTTTATCGATTTTTCTCGCAGAAGGAACTATACCAGATTTTCTATATTCTCTCTTCACAAAATCAATTATCTTTTTTCTTTTGAACTCTCGAAGTTCTCTCCATTGTTTTTCTAAAAACCTTTTTTTATTTTGCTTAGGCGAAAATGTAAATCCGCACAGTTTATATAGTCCGCTCATACCGTCCGAAAAGTAGGATCGAAGACAAACACCGAATTCCTTATTAATTTCTTTTAATGAAGGGACTATTCCAGTTTTTCTATATCCTGTATTTGCAAAATTAATTATTTTCTTTCTTGCTCCCACTTTATTTTTATTCATAATTTATTGAACTATATAATCTTTTTATAGCCGAAACACGTTCTCGGTTTTCTATTTTCGCTCTTTTTATTGCTTTCTCCAGAATTGTAATAATATTTGAATATGTGGGTAAATCTATGCTGTACGGAACGTGATCCTTCCCTCCTACCGTGAATGAATATCTAGCCGGGTCTTCATAAGAAGGCTTGGCGCCGTAAATGACTTCAGCTACTAGAGACAAAGCTCGAATGGTTTTTGGTCCCACGCCCTTAAGAGATAAAAGCTTTTCAAAATTTTCTGGATTTTGTTCTTTGGCAAAAAAGATAGTTTTTCCCAATCTTTTTAAATCAAACTTTTCTTTCAAAACCGGATGCCAGTGAAACTCAACATCATTTAACTCCATTTCAGCAAATCCGGGAAATCGCTTTTGTCGAATCAACGCATTGGACTTCTCAGAAATCAATTTTATATCTTTTAAAAAAGTTTTTGGTTCCTCTTTAACTAACTCAGTTGAAATCTCTTTATTTTCTCTGCTTTCTCTTGCCACCAAATTTAGGGGTTTTAATTTTACATCAGCAATAATTCCCGAATGAGGTTCCTCAACAAATTCATTAACATTTGAAGATAACCAATGATACCTACGAGCCTTTTGAATTGCTGGGGCCATCGCCTGCTGAATTACCGTCCAATGACCATTTTTTGTAAAAATAAAATTATGGTGATAGAGCTGGAAAGGGACTTGAAGATTTTGGATTAGAGAACTATCAACTTTTGCTGCCATTTTACTAGCATAGATAAGTTTATTGGATTTTTCTTGAGTTAACCCTAAAACTTCACTATATTTTTCAATTTCTTCAGGAGTTTTCCTTGAAACTTTTTTCCCTCCGCAAATAAAAATACCGAGGTCGGATTGTAAATCTCTTAACGCTTCTTTCAGAGCGCCCATAGTTATAGTAGTCGTACCTGAACTATTCCAGTCCATCGCTGAAGCAGCGCTTAAAGATTGAAACCAAACTGGATCGCTGAGTCGTCGAATAAATTCTTCGCTTCCAAATTCTTCAATAATAGCAATAGTAATTGCCTTCAAGAGTCTTTTCATCCTTTCGAATAACCAATAAGGGCACTTTCCTGTATCGAGAGGTAATTGAGCAACGCCTGTTCTCATGTCAAAACTTCTGCTTTCTTATAGATTTCTTGCATTGAAGAAAAATAACTAGGGATAGCAACCCTTAATTCTCTTTGAATAACATTATAACCGCAAGGTAAATTTTCTTTAGAACGATTTTTTACGAAACTGACCATTTCGGCTCTAATTTTTTCTTTTTCTGCTTTCGTAGCTTTTCTGCCACTCATTCGTTTTTTGTGTCCAGGATACTTTACGCCCGCTAATTTATATGCTTCAAAAATATCTTTAAAATAAGAATGGAGGTTTATTTTAAATTTTTTTTGAATTTCTCGAGTAATAGGGTATTTATTTTGTTTGGCATACATTTTTATATATTGGATAACTTCCTGTCTCATTTTTCGTATTACTGTCTCGGAATTAAAATTTGGGAAAGTCGAGGCAATAAACTCTAAATCTTCACCGAGATCACTTTTTGGAGGAATTGTTTTTATAATATCTTTATGAAACCAGATCTTAACATTCTTGGGAACCTTGTTTTTATATCTCGGCTGGAGATCTTCCGCAGTTGTGATAATAATCCCAAAAGGACCCTTCAGCTCTCTTATGTATGTGCTAATTTGGCTAATAGGATTTCTTGGAATTAAACGCGCGGGAAGGTAAGAATTTTTACGGAATGCTTTTAATTCGATAGGTATGAAATTGCCATTCTTTTTTACAACCATATCAGGGCCAATTTTATTTTGTTTTGAGATTATTTTGTAACCACGTTGCCCAAGAATATATTGAGCAATTTTTAATAATCTTCTTTCTTTTTCCAATCTCCAGAAAGCACTAAATTTCTCTTTTCCCAACCCCGCTTTCTTAATGATTTCCTTTATCCCTCCGGGAAAGTAAGTTTCTGTACCAATGTTAAATTCTCTTCTCATCTCATGTATGTCCGGAAAATATCGCTCATTTTTTACTTTCTCTTTAACGTATGACAGAACAGCTTGTTTTGTTTGTTTTCTCTCTTCTTTAGTTCTTGGCCCAAAATGAGGTTCAAATTTTACTCCTGCATATCTATATGCTTCCCGCAAACTCTTAAAATAATTAATTATGCCGATTTTAAACCTCGATTCTATTTCTCTCCTTGCAAGTTGTTTTCCTTTCTCGCCCTCTAATCTTATTAAATTTATAATATCTTTTCTGACAATTTTTTCTTTTTTTAATCTTCTATCTGTCCAAAAATTACTTCTTTTGTATTTTAAACCAGCTAATTTGTACGCCTGAGCAATATTTTTAAAATAAGTATGCAAGCCGATCTTGAATCTTTTTTTAATTTCTAAAAATCCTGGATAATGATTTTCCTTTACATTATTGTGAATGTATTTAGCAACTCTATATCTAGTCGCTCGCATCTCTTGTTGAGTTAATCTTTTCATATTCTACTTAATTTTAACAAAAAACTGGCTTTTCAGCCAGTTTAGATTCAAGATTACAGAGAACTGTTCTCTGTTATTTGGCTCGTGAGACGCGAATTAAGCCCGAACAAGGAATAATTTCTATTCCTTTTTGTTCTAATTCGTCTAAAAACAAATTCACCCCTAAAGAATCTGAAGACATGTGGCCAGCAATAACTACGCGGATGTTTGCCGCTTCTGCCTCCTTTCTTGCTTCCTCTCGCATATGCATTCCGACTACAGTACCGATTCCAGCTTGAGCCATCTTTTCATAAATTTTAGGGGAGGGTTCGGTACCGCCAGTGATCTCAGCTATTGATATCTTACCGCAATGATTTTCTTCCGAGCCAACAAAAATTTTAGGGCCAGCTCCGATTTTCATTGCTTCTTTGTATTCCGGTATTTCTTTTAATAAATCCATTAAATCCCCCAATCTTTCTGGATTTTCTTTTTCCACTTTTTCTTTAATAAACCTCGCTGCTAAATTATCACAAGGAGTATGAGAATTTATTAAGTTGAGGCCGAGCAGCTTGGCTGCATCAACCGTCCTTTGATGATTAACGGCATTCACGCCTCTGGCCACTTCCTCAATTCTTTCTCTCATCAGCCCTTCGGCAATATTAATTGGCACCCCATATTGGCTTAAAACATCACACTGTAAATCCATTACATCTGCTAGATGAGCCAACCCTTTACCTAAGGGATGGTGAGCGATAACCAAATCGATTCCGCCAATTTCTTTTGCCATTAAAATTTCGGCTGGTTCAATGTCAATTCCCACTAATACTCGTTTAATTTCTTTGTCTTCAGCAATATGATAAATTCTGGAATCCAAATAAGGATTTTCTAAGGATTCTATATCAAATTCTTCTTTTTCTTTCCCAGAAAGCTTTTCGTATTTTCCTCTTTTTCTCTTCAAAAGTTTCTCAATCCCTCCTTTTCCTCGAAAATCAGCTTCAATCCCTTTACTTATCGCCAGGTTGTAGATCTCGTTTATTTTCATCTTGTTTACCCAGTAGAGCAACTTCGACTCGCTTCGCGATATTAGGTTTTCTTTCAGAAAACCTTGTCGAAGTTGTTTTACTGGGTTTAAATAATTTTTGATAAAGCTGTGAAATTAATTTCTCTTGTTCTTTTAAATCTAAAACTTCTCGACGAATGCGAGCTTTTTCGCGACGAATATATTTGCGTAAAGATTGCGGCATCTTCTTTGGTTGCATTGTAATTGCCTATTACTCTTCCCATTTTACTCGCCTTTAATCACGGCTAATGGTTGTAATCTTGCTACTTTTTTTGAGAGTCCGGCCTGATGGACAACATCAACTACTTGTTCCACGTCTTTGTAAGCAATCGGAGCTTCTTCAGCAATTCCCCTTAATGACCAACATTTTACAATAATACCTTTTGATTCTAAACTGTTTACTACTTCTTGTCCAGAGACCCTTCTCATTGCTTCATGCCGGGACATAGCTCTGCCCGCCCCGTGACAAACCGTGTACCAAGCCTCCTTAGATTTTTCTGTTCCTACTAAAACGTAAGAGGACGTACCCATAGATCCGGGCACGAGTACAGGCTGTCCTGTAGATTTATATTTTTCTGGAATCTCAGGATGTCCTGCAGGAAAAGCTCTGGTTGCTCCTTTTCTATGAACAATTAACTTCATTCTTTCTCCATTAACTTCGTGTTCCTCAATTTTCGCGATATTATGAGCTACATCATAAAGTAATTTCAAGTTAGCTTTTTCTCCTAATATTTTTTTCCAAGCCTCTCTAGTATAATGAGTAATCATGTGCCGATTTGACCAAGCATAATTGCAAGCTGCACACATTGCTTTAAAAAATCTCTGACCCTCAGGCGAGTTAAATGGAAGGCAAGCCAATTCTCTATCAGGCAATTCTATACCATATTTTGGAAGGGCGTTCATTACTATTTTTAAGTAATCAGTACAATTTTGGTGACCGAGTCCGCGAGAACCGGTATGAATAAACACTACAACCTGATTCTTAAATAAGCCAAAAGTTTTAGCTACTTCCTCGTCAAAAATTTCCTCAACTTTATCAAGTTGGCAGAAATGGTTGCCACTCCCAAGTGTTCCAACCTGATCTCTCCCTCGATTTTTTGCTCTCTCAGAAATACAAGAAGCATCAGCTTCAATCATTTTCCCTTTTTCTTCACAATTCTCAATATCCTCGTTCTCGCCATAACCTTGTTCAACTAAATATGGCACCCCTCCTTCCAAAATTTTGTCTATTTGCTCAATACTCAGTTTTATTTTTCTACCTCTCCCTAATCCAGAAGGAACCTGATTTTGAATTTCGGTAGCTAATTTATCTAAATAAGGACGGATTTCTTTTTCTGTATATTCAGATTTTAATAACCTAACCCCACAGTTTGAAACAACAAAATTATCAGCAATGAAATTATGATCTGGATGATTTACTGTAAAATCGTAAACAAAATCTTGGTAGGGGATTTTCTCTATTTTTTCTATTTCATCCCAAACTAAACCGCTTTGCTCCAATCCTTTAGTAGTTTCCTGCAAGTAATCTTTAAATAAGGGGAAATTCGGGGGTATACGAGGCGTAATCTTCTTAACTCCTTTATTAAGCTTCCAGCATACGTCCATGATAAATCTTTTTGTTAAAGGATTGCCTGTGGCAAGTTGATTAGCTATTTTTTGATAGCTTAATCCGGTTTTTAATAATTGAGGAATGGTTATTTTTATCGTTGTTTCTTTTTCTTTTAAAACTTTCTGTTTCAATTTAAGATATTGGATGCCTACGTTAGCAAAAAAAGCTCTTTCTTGATTGTATTCAAAACCAATCTTACCCCAGAGGTTAAGTAAATTTTCCATAGCTGGAGAAATCACTAAATTTAATCCCCAAGAAACTTGTCCTTTAGTATTAATATGTTTTTTATCCTTTGGCTGCTCAATATAAAGAACTCTTACTCCGAATTCTTTCAAAAGTTTAGAAATATCATTAAGATAATCTTTTGCATTACCCAATAATTCTATTCTTTTCCCCACTGGAAAACTTGGAGCATTAAAATTCCCTCTTCTGTCCAATCTTCGATGTGGACATCTTAATTCGCAGCCAAAAAGAGAAGCTAAAAATAACCTTTTTTGCCATAGTGGAGTTTTAAAAATCCATTTAGGGACTCTAAATGATTGATTCACTTTTCTTCCTCGCGGAACTCCAAGTGCTTCCAAAAACACCACTAAAGAAGAGGCATTCACCAAAAAAGAATAAGACTCATGGTATTGCCCATTTCGAGAATCTTTTCTTTTCCTAAAATAAAGAGGTGAAGGAGTATAACCAATTTTCTTTATGTCTTCTCTTACTTTTTCTAAATCTTCGGGCTTTCCTTCGAAATCAAATACCCCATCTCCTCTTTTTCCAATAAAATTCATTGAAGCGTCACCAAAAACAAATCCCATTATTTTTAATATATAGGGTAGTTTAGGATGGCTATAAGTTAAAGGTAAAAGGTTGCGGTACTTTAATTTTTCTAAAATTATATTAAATCTCTTACTGCCTTCTTTAATTCCTGCTTTTTTAAGGACGCCCCTTACATCTTTTTCGTCAATTATTACCCGATTTAGGGGTTTCTTATAAGAAACGCCTTCAAATGAATAAATAGCGATCTTATCCCTCAGATTTAATTTCCTTAATTCCACCATTCCTTCCGGAGTATAAAAAGGGTGTTCTGGGGTGGCTTTAATTTCTCTTCTGGTCTTGGTAGTAATTTTTAATATAGATGGCGTTTCCTTTCTAAGAAAATTAAAGGGTATAGAATTTTCTATTTTATCTTTTTTAAAATCTACACACTTAATTTCCTCGCGATCTTTTTTTTCTAAACTTTTCATTGGGAGATAATATCCCAAAGAATGAAGAACTTTCGTATCTCCAGAAAGACAATTTTGATCATAGCCTATACCGCCGGGCGAAATCATCCCTTCTGGAAAATTAGTTGCAGCGACCCCCCCAATTACAAATCCATAGCCAGTGTGAATGTCAGGCATAGCTAAACTGTACTTCACAATACCAGGGAGAGTAGCAACATTTATTACCTGCTTTATTGCGTCCTCTTCTACATCCCCTAATATCTCCTCCGAAGCATAAATTCGGGCGGGAACTTGCATATCTGACCTGAAAGATTTAGGAATTTCCCATAAATAACCAGTTATTTTTTTGAAATCAGATTTTTGCATAGTAATAATTAATTTTATCTCATTTTAAAAGTAATTTCAATCAAAAAGAGCCGCCTTTTAGTTGCGACTCTTTTATGGAGAGTATTTCCTTCCCCTCTTTATTCTTCCCTCTTGTTTTATGGACATTTCAAACCAGTTCAATTTTTTTGGTTTTTGTTCCTCTTTTTGCTCCGTAGATTTAAAGACGATGGAAGGAATGGGCTTTGAAGGATGTTCCCAATAGAAAGCACCGCAGTTTCCACAAACACCATCTGGCTGTCTTGAATTTCTGAAAATCCCATAATAAACTAGTGGTTTTAATATCGTCTTTTCCCCGCAATTCGGACACTCCAAACTATTTTCTTCTATCATTGCCGACTTCCTCCTTAAATTATGAAAGGGCTTTATCAAATATCAAACAATACAGTTCCCTCCCAAATTTTATTTTCGGTTTGTTTTACTTCTAAGTCGTGGAAGGTGACGGCTTTAATATCCTCCCCGAATCCATCTACTTTCCGGCCGATTAATTCACCTTCTAATTCATTATCTTTAAACTTTTTGAATTTAAAATCAAGATATACTTCTTTGTTAACTTGGCTCAAATAGAGGACCTCATTCAAAAAATCAACCAAAAGAGCAGCTAAATCAATTGATTTTATTTTAACTTCTCTTTTTATTTTTTTATCGCTTTTAATCTCTGGTTTTTGAGACTCTGCCATCGCTAAGAGCATATTTAAAAAAAGCTCTTTTTTATCTTTGCCAAAAGCTCTAATTTTTAAATCGGCTTTGTGCCCTAAGGTCTCGTATTTTTTCATATTCTTCCTTGACGACTTGCCGGTCGTCCCAGGGAATCTTTTTGCCGCCTTTTACGCAAATCCAAGGCTCACATCCTTTCCCAGTGATTATTACCACATCCCCGGCTTGGGCCAACTTTATGGCTTCGTTTATTGCCGCCCTCCTGTCCAGAATTTTCTTTGCTTTCTCCTTACAACCCGAAGCAACCTGTTCAATAATTTCCATCGGATTTTCGTCGTAAGGGTCTTCGTTGGTGATAATAACTTCGTCACAATGTTTTCCAGCCAACTCCCCCAAAATTGGCCTTTTCCATTTGTCTCTACCTCCGCCGCAAGAACCTAATACGCATACTAGTTTATTAGTTGATACGTTAGCGAGTTGATGAGTTAGGGTTTGATAAACTTTTTCGAGGGCATTAGGAGTAAAAGCATAATCAACAAAAACTTTAAAAGGCTTTGAGACTACTTCTTCCATCCTTCCCGCGACTCCCCCCACTTCTTCTACTGCCCCTCGACACGCTTCCAAGCCAATTCTTTGCGATACCCCAACACAAATTGCCGCTAAAGCATTGTAAACATTGAAGTCGCCGATCAATTTTAATTTGAATTGGGTGTTCTTAGTATTAATATCTCCTTTGGCAAGGCCATAAGTATATTTTTTATTAGCCGGGAATTGCAAAAAGTATTCGGCATTTTTGTCGTCAATATTAATGACGTGAACATTTTTAACGGCCTGAAAAAGTTTTCCTTTGGCGGCGCGGTAATTTTCAAAACTGCCATGGGACTCAATGTGCTCTGGAGCTAAATTGGTAAATACGGCGATGTCAAAATAAATGAAACGATGACGATATTGCTTAATCCCTTCGGAAGTCACTTCCAAAACCGCATATTGACAGCCGGAATCGGCTGCCTGCCTTAGAAATTTTTGAATAAAAAAACGGCCAGGCATTGTCATTTTAAAAGCGTTCGGCCATTCTTTATCTGTGACCTTGAACCTAATAGACGACTGAGAGGCGGTTTTAAAACCTGCTTCTTCAAAAATTTTTGTTATAAATTCAACTACTGTGGATTTTCCATTTGTGCCCGTTACTCCGATTACTTTCAACCTTTTTGAAGGAAATCGATAAATTAAAGCGCCTAAAAATGCTAGAATAAGGTGATAGAGGCTCAAAACGGACTTGGGAATAAATTTTTTAATTAAGCTTTTCACAAACCGAACCTCGTTTACGAGGTGAAGGTGAAGAAGAGAATAAAATTCTCTTCGCCTTATTCATTTTAACATGTTCAAATTAGAATCTCCATTCAAACCGACGGGTGACCAACCCCGGGCAATTGAAAAAATAGTAAAAAACTTAAAAGCCGGCGCAAAACACCAGGTGCTTTTAGGGGTTACGGGCTCGGGAAAAACTTTTACCATGGCTAAAGTAATTGAAAAAAGCCAAAAACCAGTTTTGATAATTTCGCATAACAAAACCTTAGCTGCCCAATTATACCAGGAATTCAAAGAGTTCTTTCCGGAAAACGGGGTTCATTACTTTGTTTCTTATTACGATTACTATCAACCCGAGGCATATATCCCCCAAACAGATACTTATATTGAAAAAGACGCCAAGATTAATGAAGAAATTGATAGATTGAGACATGCTGCCACTCAAGATTTGTCGAACAGGGAAGATGTGATTGTGATAGCCTCAGTTTCCTGTATTTATAATATCGGCTCACCAGAGACTTATCGGGAAGTTTCTTCAGAGATTAAGCCTGGCCAAAAAATAAAAAGAAAAGATTTAATTTCCCATTTAACCAATTTACAATATCAGCGAAATGATATTGATTTTAAACCCGGCACTTTTCGCATTAGAGGAAATATTATTGATATTTTTTTGGTTACCGGCCAAGAGATTCTAAAAGTTGAGTTCTCGGGCGACAAAATAGATACTTGCTATTTGGGCGATCGCCTTCTTAACAAGTATCGATTATTTCCGGCGCACTTTTGGGTTGCTCCTCAAGAAAAGTTAAGTATTGCTATTGAAAATATAAAGCTGGAGTTGCAAGAAGAGCTTAAAAAACTAAGAAAACGAAAAAAATTAATAGAAGCTCAGAGGTTGGAGCAAAGGACGAATTACGATTTGGAAATGATAAAAGAAGCTGGCTATTGCCATGGAATTGAAAATTATTCAAGGCATTTGGAGTTTAGGAAGCCGGGCCAGCCTCCTTATACTTTGATTGATTACTTTTTTAAAAATTTCCTCATTTTTATTGATGAATCTCATGTGACCCTGCCCCAGATTCACGCCATGGCAGTTCAAGACAGGGTCAGAAAAAAAACTTTAATTGAATACGGCTTTCGCCTTCCTTCAGCTATTGATAATAGGCCCCTGACTTTTAATGAATTCGAAGAGAGAATTAACCAAGCAATTTATGTTTCGGCTACTCCGGCCGAGGAAGAAAAGACGAAAACCCTTCGGCAGGCTCAGGGCAAGAAATATATCGTTGAGCAATTAATTAGACCGACTGGGCTATTAGAACCCTCGATTGAAATTAGGCAGACTAAAAATCAGGTTGAAGATTTGATCCAAGAGATAAAAAAAAGGATTGCCAGAAAACAAAGGGTTTTAGTCCTTACTTTAACCAAGAGGCTGGCTGAGGCTCTTTCTGACTATCTGGTCGAAAGCGGCATTAAAACCCGATGGCTCCACGCTGAAGTAAAAACCTTAGAAAGACCTCAAATCCTCAAAGAACTGAGAGAGGGGAAATGCGACGTTTTGGTCGGCATTAATCTTTTGAGAGAGGGATTGGATTTGCCAGAAGTGGCTTTAGTGGCAATTTTAGATGCAGACAAAGAAGGATTTTTGAGAAATGAAACTACTTTAATTCAAACCATGGGAAGGGCTGCCAGGCATCCCGAAGGTCGTGTTATTTTATACGCCGACAAAATGACTAAATCTATGAAGGCAGCCATCTGGGAAGTTTCAAGAAGGAGAAAAATTCAAGAAGACTTTAACAAAAAACACAACATTATCCCGAAGCCGATTATTAAAGCGATCAGAGAATGGCCATTTGCTGCCAGAGAGAAAACGGCGGGTATTGAATTTTCGACAGTCCGAGATATCACGTTCTTAGAAAATGAAATGAAGACAGCCGCTAAAAATTTAGACTTTGAAAGGGCGGCCGGAATCCGCGACTTGATCCTTCGACTCCGCTCAGGCCGTTCGAGGCTCTGAAGAGCCCTCAGGCTCTCGAAGAGATCAATACTGAGTAAGCCGAAGTATTAATACTGAGCAAATCGAAGTATTGATAAAAAATATTAAAAGTGGTAAAGATAACACGTATGGCGATAACTAAATCTGCAAAGAAAGCTCTGCGCCAAAGCGCGAGAAGAAGAGCCGGAAATATCAAAAAACAGAGAAAACTAAAAAACCTCTTAAAAGAGGTCAACAGTTTGACTGCCCAGAAAAAAGTCGAGGAGGCAAAAAAGCTTTTGCCTCAAGTTTATAAACTATTAGACAAAGCGGTAAAGGTCGGGTTAATCAAAAAAAATACTGCAGCAAGAAAAAAATCTAGAATCACCAAGTCGATTGCTAAATACTCGCAATAAGCAAATCTAAGGCGACCTCGGGTTCCATTTTACCAGTTTTTACGCACACATCTACCTCAAAAATTTTTTGGTAGATTTTTTTTAATTCTGGAGCCGTAAATTTTTGGGCCTGGGGATAATTTTTTTTAACAATATAGGGGTGGAGTTTAGCGATTTTTGAAATAGCATAGGGAGATTGATATTTTTGGCTGAGATCTTTAATAATCAATAAATTCCGAAATTGGAAATTAATCATTGAAAGAAGATATAAAGGGTGGTCGCCTTTTTCTAAATGCCGGTGAATTAATTTTAGGGCCTGCTTCTTATCTCTTAAGGCTAAAAAATCAATGGTTTTAAAAATATCTGCTTCTGCCGCTTTTGGCTTCACTAAAAGCTCAATATCTTCTAATGTAATTTTTTTCTTGTTTTTATAGCTGACGAGTTTTTTTATTTCATTGGAAAGCTGCCAAAGATCTTCACCGACAAATTCAATAAGCCTCGCTAAGACTGCTGGATCTGCTTCTGCGCCATAATTGCTGAATTCTTTTTTAACCCAGTTTTTTAATTTTTGGCCATCTAATAGTTTGAATTCTTGCGATTTGCCTGATTTTTTAAGAAACCTCGCCAGGGAGTCATTGGCCGGGACCTCGTTAGCTCCCTCATAAAACAGAATAACGTCATCGGATTTTAAGAATTTCTTGGCATTAGCTAAAAAGTTCTCTTTGAATAATTTGTTTTTTAACGCGTTTTCCAAAACTATTAATTTTTTCTCGGCGAACATCGATACGGCCCGTGTTTTTTCCTGAAAATCCTGGAAATCTAATTGCTCGCCGTCGAAAAATCTCAAATTGAGTCCGCTTTTATGGATTTTTTTGTAATGGGAGATTATTTCATTTAACTTCTGTCTTGATCGATATGTGTCTGGACCAAAAAGAAAGATTAGCATAATTTTTACCCCTCAATGAGTTTTTGGCAGGCCGGGCAAAAATACGCGCCTCTGCCTCCCACTTTAATTCTTTTAATAACTGCCTCGCAGCGACTACATTTTTCCCCTTCTTTTTGATAGACCTTGTGCTGCTTGGCATACTCTCCTTGTCTGCCGCAAGCATCAAGATAGTATTCTACGGACGAACCGCGATATTTAATGGCCGACTTGAGGATTTTTTTGGTATTTTGACAAATATTTTTTATCTCTTGGCTGGTCAGTGTTTTGACAAGACGCAGGGGATGCACCCTTGAAACGTATAAAATCTCATTTGAATAAATATTGCCGATGCCGGCAATAACTTTTTGGTCCATCAACAAAGGCTTAATCTTAGCGCTCGGTCGTTTAGCTAAAAGGTTTTTAAAAGTTTTGAAATCCATTTCTAATGGCTCGGGGCCAAACTCTTTTTCTATTTTTTTTGTCTCTTTAACTTTTTTCCACCAGCCAAATTTTCGTGCATCATTAAAAACCAACTGCGAGCCGTCGTCAAAATAAAAAACCTTGCGGGTATGAGCCGAAGGCGTGCCATTAAAAATTAGCTGGCCAGTTAGTTTAAGATGGAAGAGCAGACTGGAACCGTCTTCAAAATCAATTATTAGAATTTTAGCCCTTCTTCTTACGCCAGTTACCGACTGCCCGTCTAATTTCTTACCGATAAGCTTTCCTGCTAGTTGGCAACGAATTGTTTCAACCTCCGGCAACTCTGGCATATATCACCTTAGAGCAACTTTTATTTTGTCAATGATTTCTCCGGGAGTAAAATGGGCCTTGATTAAATAATCAACCGCCCCTAATTTTAATCCTTTTTCTACGTCTTCTTTTTGGCCAAGATTAGAAAGAATAATCACCGGAATTGAAGCTAGGGTTGAGTCTTCTCTCATCCGTGACAAGACCTCAAAGCCGTCGATGCCGGGCAAAATTAAATCAAGTAGGATTAAGTCGGGATTTTCGCTCTTAATTTTTTTGATTCCCTCTTCTCCATCAATTGCCTCTGCCGCCTCAAATCCTTCTTTGAAAAGCTTTTGAGCAATTAATTCTCTTAAGAATTTATCGTCTTCTATTATTAAAATTTTTTTTGACATATAATTTACTTGCCTATTTGAGCAATAACTTTATCTACTACCTCTTGGGGGTCAAATTCGGTTTTAATCAACCAGTCCTTTGCCCCTAATTTTTGGGCTCGATCGAGTTCTACCGGTTGACCGGAATTAGAGATAACAATAACTGGAATCTTTTTAAGCTCAGGGTCTTTATTTATTTTCTCCATCACTTCAAATCCTCCCATTTTGGGCATAATGATATCGAGTAAAATAAGGTCAGGTTTTACCTCCCTCATTACTTTCAACCCTTCTTCTCCATCTCCGGCAACCGAAATCTCATAACCTTCCTTGGTTAATTTTCTCTGAAGAAGACCGATCATAATCTCCTCATCCTCTATTAGCAAAATTTTCTTCATAAATCAAGTTTTTACTTGTAAAAACGCAGATGGAGAAGAGATTTATCTCTTCGACTTAAACTCGTGGTCGAAGAGAACTTCGTCCTCTTCTTCACCTTCGCTTCTATAAATAGAAGCTCGGTTTTTGATTAAAAGAATCTTGAACGGAGTGAAAGATCCTTGCTATAAGAATTTTTTTTGGCATATTGATTAAAATTTAATTAAGAATCCACAGAAATCGTCTCCCATTCCTATGCACCTCTGTTCTTCCACCGCAACCTTGGCGATAGAGCCCTCTTCGCCGGCCACTGCCAGAGAACCCATTTTTGATATCACCCCGTCTAAATAGCCTTCAATAAATCCTTCTTCAAAAAAACAGAGCTTTTGCAAGACGTTAGGCACCTCAGCGGCCAAGGAAGATTCATAAATTTTAAGCTGGGCCCTTTTTAATTTCGGCATTATCTCTATTTCTACTTTTCCTGCTTTTAAGGTTTCGAGCATTCTCTTGATCTCTTCTAAAACAAGAGAGAGTTCTGATTTTTTGCAATCTGTCCCTATTTTTTTGCCTAATTTCATACCGGCAAATCTTAGGGCAGACTGATATCCAACCGATGCCCATTGAAGCGAAAAAACAATCATTCGGCAGAACCGGATATTAACTTCTTCTCCTAACTCTTTCCTTTTGCTTTTGAGCGGCTTCCCGTCGGCAATATCCCTTAGGTCTTTTGCTAAATCTTCGACAATTTTTTCCATATTTGGAAATCGTTATCTAGCTATGTATTTTTTAGCCAAAAGGTAACTGCCGCGGACCAAATAAACGCTGGCTATCACCTGGATAATGAAGAAAGTGATGAGCAGAACCTGACCGACGATCCACTGATAGAGAATCGGCATCTCAATTATTTCATGAATTGTTGTCCAAACTATAGCTAGCCAGAAAAACTTCCATTCTTCAGGAATCGGCCGCTCCCCATAGAATCGACGCAAATATTTAATGATATAGTAGGCCGCGGCTCCAAATCCGCCGATAATGGGGATGTGCATTAACAAAAAATAAAGACTCATTCCAAAAGGGCCGATAGCTAAAGGGTTTATGGCGTGAAATTCTAAAATTGGCATCATGGTTTTAAGAAGTTACTTCTTTATACAAAAAATAAGCTCCCAGACCAACCAAAGCCCCTCCTAAGGCATGGGGAATGAGCAAAAGAATATTTGTCTCAATCATCCCGGCATTGGGCCATTCGTAATAACCCAGCATCTCTCCAATTTCAGCAATAGCAGTGATAAAAATCCCCCACAAGATAAACTTCCAAGATTTGGGAATTTTTCTTCCGGCAAAATAGCCTCGGGTATATTGAACGATATAATAAGCAGCGACTATGAAGGCGGCGGCTGCGAAAATCAAGCCAAGTAGGGTCGGCCATTTTGGCCAACCAAGAGTTTGACCCATAAAGGTATTGATATCGAAATACTCAAGCCCAATCAGCGGCGGTTGCGGACTTCCCGGTATAACCATAAATAAAATGTCTAATTTCTAATGACCAATTTCTAACGGACGACCTTTATTATATTCTACCCCTCCCAGCCAAGTAAGCAATAGGGCTCGGGTTATACTCATTGTAGCAAAAATTAAAATTCTTTCAAAAATTCAGTGAATTCTTCTTTAAGGGGAAGGGTAAAATAAAAGGTGGTGCCTTTGTTTTCTTCTGACTCAAACCAAATTTTCCCTCCGTGAGCTTCAATAATGTTTTTGGTGATAAAAAGCCCCAACCCCGTTCCTTCGGTTGCTAATCTCATTACGTTTGCTCCTCGGAAGAACTTAGTAAAAACCCTGGCCTGTTGGTCTTTGGGTATGCCCACGCCAGTGTCTTTAATTGAAAACTCTATTTCGTGTTTAAGCCGGCTTAGAGAGACAGTTATTCCCCCGCCAAGTGGAGTGTATCTGATAGCATTATCTAAAAGATTATTAATGGTTAATCTAATTTTTTCTACATCAATCTTAACTTTTGGCAATTTTTTTATTGGCTTTTTGAACTCAAACTTAATGCCTTTTTTTTGGACTTCTTCTTTTAAAGAGTTAATCACAAATTGAACTATGCTCTCAAATTGAGCAAAGCTGGGCTTATAAAGGTATCTTCCTTCTTCAATTCTCGTTACGTCCAACAGGTCGTTGATTAAAGCAATCATCCTTTCGTTTGATTGATAGGTTTTTTCGATAAATTTTCTTTGCTCGGCGGTGATTTCTCCTAAATCTCCATCGAGAAGCATCCTCAAAGTCCACTTTATCGCAGCAAGAGGCGTCCTTAGTTGATGAGCGGCCAGAGAGACAAATTCGGTTTTAATCCGCTCAACCATTTTTTCTCGAGTAATATCGTGCAAGACAACGAAGGTCCCCAAGACTTCTTGGCCGCTCATCATTGGAACAGTAGAAACTTCCAAGGTTAGATTGTCTTTGACCGGTAATTCTTTTCTATAAACTCCTTTGATTTCTGCTCCCAAAATACTAATTAAAGGATGAAGGTTCGGGATTTCGGCAAGTTCTAAAACGGTCTTTCTCGTCATATTTTTGGCCTTAATCCCAAAAAACTCTTCAGCTTGAAGGTTGGCTGAAGAAAGGCGCCCTTCTTTGTCAAATACCAAAAGCCCGTCGGCAAAGTTAACAATAATAGCGGTCGTTTTGTCTCGCTCCTCTTCAGCCTTCTTCCTTGCCTCGTCCACATCTTCTAAAACATTAGTCAGAGCTTTCCTCGACTCCTCAACATCCTCTAACATATTCATTAAAGCCGTCCTTGATTCTTCTAATTCTTTCGTCTTTTTCTCCAATTCTTTGAGCTCGGTTTCTCTTGTTTCTCGGGTTTCTGTCAACTCAAAATCTCTTCTGACCAAAAGTTTGGCAATTCTATCTAGCTCGTCTCTTTGTTTCTCCAATTTAGCTACAGCTTCCGAAAGTTCTAAATCCCGCCTTACCAGAAGTTTAGCAATCCGATCCATTTCTGCCAGCTCTTGCTCTCTTTTCTGACTAATTTCT
>MNWE01000041.1 GCA_001872265.1 Parcubacteria group bacterium CG1_02_39_15 | reverse complement strand
AACCCTTCCTCCCGCCTCTTTAACGATAAAAGCGCCAGCAATAACATCATGATAATGAGCTTTACTGTTAAGAAATCCTTCGATTTTTCCCGACGCCACGGGGCAAATATCTGAATCGGGCGAACCGTGAAATCTGACCGTTCTTATGCGGGGGGCAATTTTGTTTATCATTTTAAGTCCTCCTTCTAAATCTGTGCCCCTATCGAAATGTAAAATAACTCTTGAAAGATTATTCATTCGATTGACTCTTATCTTTCGTCCGTTTAGATAAGCCCCCCTTCCTTTTTCTGCCAGATATAATTCTTCCGTTATCGGATTAAATATCGCGCTCAAAATAGGTTCTTTGCCTTTAATAAGGGCTAAAGAAACGGCAAAAAGAGGAAGTCCTAAGATGTAATTGGTAGTACCATCAAGCGGATCTACTATCCAAGTAAATTCTTTCCCAAAATTTTCCCCGCTCTCCTCACTGAGAATACCATGAAAAGGAAAATTTTTCTTAATCAGTCCAGTAATTATCTTATCGGACATTAAATCGACGCTGGTAAGGGGAGTTAAATCTTTCTTGTAGCTAATATTAATCTTTTTTCTAAAATTTTTCTTTAACGCCTTTCCCGCCTCGTTTGCGGCTAAAATCGCTACTTTTCTAAAATCAGGGTTGATTCTCATATGTTCTTATTTTACCATTTCCTTTTGGGATGCTCCAGTTTTGTATACTCCCTACCATTGCCATGGCATAAATAAAGAGTATAATAAAAAAAGAATACAAATATTATAAAAATGGACAGTAAATACAAATATTACTTTAAAAAACCAAGATCGGAAATAGTAAAAGACATTTTGGACGCTTGTTTAACGAGCGGCCTTGTTATGATAGCGGCTACGTCGCCATATTTTTTAATCAACCTTCTGAAAACATATCCAAAATGGAAAAAATATCCTCATAAAAAAGTTTATAATACTTTCTACAGACTAAAGAAACAAGGATTAATTAAAGTAGAAAGCAAAAATAAGCAAATCTATATTTCTTTAACGAGAGACGGTAGAAAGAAAGCGGGAATATATCAAATTAATAATTTAAAGATTGGAAAACCAAAAAAGTGGGATAAAAAATGGAGGGCATTGATTTTTGATGTGGCGCAGTTAAAAAGAACGTATCGAGAAGCTCTTAGAGGAAAATTAAAAGAATTAGGATTTTATCAATTGCAAAAAAGCGTCTGGGTGCATCCCTTTAACTGTAAAGCTGAAATTGAATTATTGAAAGATTTTTTCGGTTTTTCTGAAAAAGAAATGCGACTAATGATCGTAGAGAATATCGGCAACGATAAAGAGCTTAAAAAACTGTTTATACTGACATAAAGCTGCTTTCTATTGTAATTTATTCGATACTCCGTAAGATTGCCATGGCATAAATAAAGAGTATGGATAGAAAATAAAGTTGAGCCGGGGGCCGGATTGCTGAAGCCGATGAGTTATTATGACGAGTTCTTATGTGAATAAATTGACAGAGGAATTTTTAGAAGGTATGATATTTATATGAGTTTTTCAGTAGGCATTGTGGGGTTGCCCAATGTCGGCAAGTCCACCCTGTTCAAAGCTCTAACAAGACAGCCAGTTGATATTGCTGCCTACCCTTTTACCACCATTCACCCCAACGTGGGAGTGGTTCAGATTCCCGACGAAAGGCTAGAAAAAATTGCCCAAGTCATCAAACCAGAAAAGGTTACCCCCACCATTATTGAGTTTGTAGATATTGCTGGTTTAGTTAAAGGCGCTCATAAAGGCGAGGGGCTGGGCAATCAATTTTTGGCAAACATTAGAAATTGCGACGCCATAATTGAGGTGGTAAGAGGATTTGAAGATCCTAATGTTGAGCACGTTACCGGAGAAATTAATCCTGAAAAGGACATTGAAATAGTGCAGGTTGAACTTTTAATGAAGGATTTAGAAACCTTAGAAAACGCCCTTTCTAAGATAGAAAAAGAAGTAAAAAGCAAAGAAAAAAAAGCGCTCAAGAAAAAAGAATTATTTGATAAAGTTAAAGATTGGGTCTCGCAAGGGAAAATAATTGCTGAGCTTGAATTAAATGACGAAGAAAAATCAGAACTAAAAGAATTCCAGTTTCTAAGCGCAAAACCCATTTTATATTTGCTTAATACTGACACTGCCCCGGAATCTAAAAAATATTCCATCCAATTAAAAATGAATTTGAGGGACGAGGTAGAAGTGTCAGAGCTTTCAGCCGAAGAAGCAAAAGAATTGGGCATTCAACCTCACCTTGACCAATTAATCCTGGCTTGCTACAATATTCTTGATTTGATTACCTTTTATACTGTGGCTGGGGGCAAAGAGACCCGAGCTTGGACATTAAAGAAAGGAGGAAGCGCATCGGACGCTGGAGGAGTTGTTCATACCGATTTTAAAGAAAAATTCATCAGAGCCGAAGTGATAGGCTGGCAAAAATTAATTGAGTCAGGCTCTTGGAAAAACGCCAGAGAAACGGGCCAGCTGAAAACAGTCGGCAGAGAACACATCATAGAAGATAGCGATGTAATAGAATTTAGAATATGAAATCTTACGAATTAACTTGTCTAATTTCACCGGATTTATCGGAAGAAGAGCTAAAACAGCTTGAAGAAAAAGTGGCTTCTTTCATTCGAGAAGAGGAAGGAATTTTAAATGGGACAAGCCTTGTTGTTAGAAAAGCTCTCAGCTATCCGGTGAAGAAAAAACACTCGGCTTATTTGGCTATGATAAATTTTCAGTTAAACCCCGAAAAAATAGAAAACTTGGAAGCCAAACTTAAAAAAGAGAATCAGGTTCTCCGTTATTTGGTCACAGTTAAACCGCCAGTAAAAGAAATGGCGGCCATAACCAGAAGGCCGGCAACAATAAAATCGGCTCCTAAAAAAACTATGGAAAAGGTCGAGTTAAAAGAGATTGAAAAAAAGTTAGAAGAAATTTTAGAAGATGAACCTAAATAAGGCAATTTTAATCGGGAGATTGGTAATCGACCCCGAATTGAGAAATACTCCCTCCGGACAGCAAGTTTGCTCTTTTCGATTGGCTACTAATCGTATCTGGACTGATAAGACCGGTCAAAAACAGGAAAAGGCCGAATATCATAATATTGTTTTATGGAGAAAATTAGCTGAGATTGCTTCTCAGTATTTAACTAAAGGCTCTTTAGTTTTAATTGAAGGGCGTCTTCAAACGCGAAGCTGGCAAGATACTTCGGGCAACAAAAGGTACAGAACCGAAATTGTTGCTGAAAGAATGCAGTTGGGCCCTCGGGCTGCGGGCAAATCGGTTCCTGCGACAAAGCCAGAAGAAACGCCGCCCCAGGAAGAAATCCCCATCATCGAAGAGAATGAAGATATCGACGTAAAAGATTTACCATTTTAACTATGGATTGTTATTTTTGCCAACGCAATATAAAAGAGGTTGATTTTAAAGACGCGGAGTTGCTCCGTCGTTTTATCTCTGGCCTTGGTAAAATTAAAGCTAAAAAAAGAACTGGAGTTTGCTCCAGCCATCAAAGAAAATTAGCCAGGTCAATTAAGCGAGCAAGGCAATTGGGGCTTTTACCCGTCACTACTAAGTAGAGCTTTTTCGATTTTTTGTCTCACTGCAGAGTTTTCTTTAAGGAAATTTTTAGCTGATTCTAATCCCTGCCCGAGCTTAATATCCTCAAATTGAAGCCAACTGCCGGCTTTTTTTATTAGACCAATTTTTAAACCAATATTGATAATGTCAGAAAATTTAGAGATTCCCTCATTATAACAAATATCAAATTCAACCGTTTTGAAGGGCGGGGCTACTTTATTTTTAACAATCTTTGCCTTAATCCGGCTGCCAATAATTTCTTCACCGTGCTTTATCTGGGCAATTCTTCTTAGGTCAATTCTCACCGAGGCATAAAATTTTAAAGCAAGACCTCCTGGCGTTGTTTCCGGGTTTCCCCACATCACTCCAATCTTCATTCTGGTTTGATTTAAGAAAATTACTACGGTTTTAGTTTTTGCTACTATGCCAGAAAGTTTTCTTAAGGCCTGGCTCATCAGACGGGCCTGAAGGCCGATTTGGAATTCGCCCATTTCGCCAGCAATTTCTGCTTGAGGAACCAAGGCGGCCACCGAATCAACCACAATAACATCCACCCCTCCCGACCTAACTAAAGTTTCCAAAATCTGCAGAGCTTGCTCCCCAGAATCTGGTTGGGAGATAAGTAAGTCATCAATATTGACGCCGATTTTTTTAGCATAATCCGGGTCTAAAGCATGTTCGGCGTCAATAAAAGCGGCTGCTCCTCCTTTTTTCTGGGCTTCAGCCAAAATATGAAGCGCCAAAGTGGTCTTTCCGGTTGATTCGCCGCCATAAATCTCAATAACTCTGCCCCGCGGCACTCCGCCCACCCCCAAAGCCTTGTCCAAAGAGATGGAACCTGTAGGAATAACATCTACATCTACTGCCGTAACTTCCCTTAATTTCATTATTGCTCCTTCACCAAAACGCTGTTTTATCTCGTCGACAGCTTCTTGAAGATCGCCTTCTGATTTTGGTTGTTTTTTCTTAGCCATAATTTTATTTTACACTTTCGCCCAGTCGTCATCAACCGAAGAACCCTCGCCTTCCGATTTCATTAAAATCTCTCGGGGCTTGGCTCCTTCGCCCGGTCCCACCACCCCCCTTTCTTCCAACATATCAATTAATCTGGCGGCTCTAGCATAACCCAATCTCAATCTTCTTTGCAAAAGAGAGGCTGAAGCTTTCCTAGCTTCAATAACCACTCTTTTTGCCTCCTCGTAAAGAGGGTCTTCGCCTGCTCCATAGAAACTTTCCAGACCTGCCTCTTCGCCTTCCAAACTTTTTTCAAGGTCTTCGGCTAAATGGTTTTCTAAAACTCCTTCTTCGGTCTTAGCTTCGGCTTCAGAAGTCTTTAAGGCTTCGCTTTTGATATAATCCACCACCTTTTTTACTTCTTTGTCTGAGGCAAAAGCTCCTTGAATTCTTCTTGGTTTTACGTATTCGGCTGAAATAAAAAGAAGGTCGCCTAAGCCCAAAAGCTTCTCTGCTCCTGCCATATCAAGAACCGTTCTTGAATCAACTTGAGAAGCAACCTGAAAAGTAACCCGAGAGGTAACATTGGCTTTAATTAAACCAGTAATTACTTCCACCGATGGCCTTTGAGTCGCCAGCACCAAATGAATCCCAACGGCTCTGGCCATCTGAGCTAATCTAACAATACCAGCCTCCATCTCTCTGCCCCGAGCAGCCATTAAATCAGCCAGTTCATCTACTATCAGCACAATATAGGGCATGGGTTCTTCGCCGCTTCTTAAAGCCGCTTCATTGTAACCATTAATATCCCTAAATTTTTCTTCGGATAAAGTGTTAAATCTTCTCTCCATTTCTGAAACTAACCATTTTAAAGTATTAATAGTTCTCTGGGGATCAAAAATGACCGGACATAAAAGATGAGGCAGTCCTTGATAAACTGTAAATTCTACCCTTTTGGGATCAACCAAAATAAGCCTTAGGGTCGCCGGCCCATTGCGATAGAGAAGAGAAAGAATCAAGCTATTTAAGAAGATAGTGTTGTGATTAACAAAACCGTTCCCAATGAAGGAGTCTGATCCTGGTACAAAAAAATCATATCCTACTCCAGAAGTTCTTTCAATTTCCTCAATTTTATCCCAATAAAAATTTCTTTTGGAAATTTTCGAGGGGCCCATTCGCGAAAGCGAATGGGAGGATGCGGTGGGAGGGTTGTAGTCTAATTCTTGATATTCTGGTTCTTGGGAAACTGATTGGTAAAAATCTAAAATTCTTTCTAAGCTTTGATAGCCGGGCATTCTATCTCCCGAATTATAGCTTTTTAAAGAACTGAAGGCATGTTTGGGGACTAAAATTCCTGATTGATATATCCATCCCCGATTAGTTAAATGAGCAAAGCTATTAAGATATTTTTGGCCCATTCTTTTAAGCAAAGAAGAGATATTAGGAATTAAATCAACGTTGGGATTCGGAGATAACCTAAGAAACTGTTTGGCTTTAATATATTTTTCTTTTCTGATAAAGCCGACCTCTTCAATGAATTTGCGTGCGTCTTGACCAAAAATAGAAAGTCGATAGTATTGATTTTGAGCATAATTTTTTACTTTTTTGATTGAAAGCGAAGAAACTATACCGAAATTCAAAAGCATCAGATGAACTTGAGAGCTCAGTTTTTTACTACTAATAGAAAATTCTATAGTGCCTCTTCCAAAGTAACCATCGTTTTCAAAAATAGCCCTTAAGAAAGCGGCGACTGCTTCTTTAGATGCCTCTCTAACCGCCTTGGGCATTTCTTTTTGAGGAGACTTGGAAGAATTCATTCCAAGGTGGGCCAAAAATTCTTTTAGATGTTTACTGCCCACTACTATGTCTTTAGCTTTATTCTTTGGATTGGAACCACTTCTTTTTTCAATGAACTGAAT
>MNWE01000034.1 GCA_001872265.1 Parcubacteria group bacterium CG1_02_39_15 | reverse complement strand
CTCCCCAATTCTCTTTTTTCTAACCAGTCAGTAATTTTCTCAGCAGCTGTTTTTGAAGATAATCCATTGAATTGACCAGAATTAACCAAAACTCCGTAGTCAACAAAAGCATGTTTGGAAATATCTCCACCTGAAACCACTTCCCTGATTTCTAACCCATATTTTTTAGCAAAGGCGTAATCCCTTTTGTCATGAGCTGGTACCACCATCACTGCACCTCCTCCATAACTCGGCACTACATAATCTCCCACCCAAATTGGTATTTTTTCAGAATTTCCAGGATTTAAACAATAAGAGCCAGTAAAAACTCCGGTTTTTTCTTTTTCTAATTTTTCTCGTTCAAAATCGCTTTTCTTTTTCGATTCCTCGATGTATTTTTTGACTTTTTCTTCATTTTCTTTAGTAATTATTTTTTCAACTAAGGGATTTTCAGGAGATATCGCAACCGCTGTTACCCCAAAAAGGGTATCAGCTCTGGTAGTAAAAACTTTTATTACCGCTGATTTATGCTGATTTTGCTGATCTATACTGATAGGAAAATCAATTTCGGTTCCGTAACTTTTGCCAATCCAGTTTATTTGCTGGGCTTTAATTTTTTCTAAGTAATTAACTTTTCCCAAATCATCGATTAATCTATCGGCGTAAGCGGTAATTTTAAGCATCCATTGCTTTAAGACCTTTTTCTCGACTTGAGCACCGCAGCGCTCGCAAGCCCCGCTTACTACTTCTTCGTTGGCTAAACCAATTTTACAAGAAGGACACCAATTGACCGGTATTTCTGCCTGATAAGCCAGGCCCTTTTCAAAAAGTTTTAAGAAAATCCATTGAGTCCATTTGTAGTATTGAGGATCGGTAGTGTTAACTTCTCTCAGCCAATCGAAAGAAAGGCCGAGGCTTTTTAGCTGCCTTTTGTAATTGGCGATGTTTTTCTCAGTAGTTAACCGGGGGTGAATACCGGTTTTAATAGCGTAATTTTCCGCCGGCAAGCCAAAAGCGTCCCAACCAATAGGATATAAAACATTGTAGCCCTCCATCCTTTTTTTCCGGGCTACAGCATCTAAAGCAGCGTAGCTGCGGCAGTGACCAACATGAAGACCTTCTCCCGAAAGATAAGGAAACTCAATGAGAATATATTTTTTCGGTTTTTTAGAGAAGTCTTCTGCTTGGTAGGAATTATTTTCTTCCCAAAACTTTTGCCATTTCGGCTCTATTTCGTTTGGTTTGTATTCCATATTTGATTTTTAATTTTATCTTTTTTTTCTTATTTTGTCTATTTTCACCTTTTAAAAATGAATTGGGAGAGAGCAAATTTGCTCTCTCCCTAAGATAATCAAAATAGTCAAAAACCTAGTCAAGCGAACGACCGGTAAGCCGCGCATAGGCCTTTCGGTACCGCTTGGTTGTTGCCGCAACGACCTCTTCTGGCAATGCCGGTGCTGGTGGTCCCTTGTTCCACCCCGAAGCTACCAACCAATCCCGGACTGGTTGTTTATCAAAACTTGGCTGAGGACCTCCAGGATTGTATTTGCTGTGGTCCCAGAAACGGCTGGAATCAGGAGTCAGAAGTTCATCAATAAGAATCAACTTGTCCTCGTCCAGACCGAACTCCATTTTGGTATCAGCGATGATAATTCCTCTTTCTGCCGCATAGCCAGCTGAAAAGCTGTAGATCCTCTCAGTCTTGGCTTGAATTTCCTTGGTTAGGTCTTTGCCCAGCATATCCTCCATTTGTTGAACAGTAATTGGCTCATCATGACCCGTCTCGGATTTAGTGGTTGGCGTAAAAAGAACCTCAGGAAGCTTATCGCTTTCTCTCAACCCTTTGGACATAGGAAAGCCAGCTACTGTGCCATGTTTTTGATACTCAGCCCAGGCTGAACCAGATATATAGCCGCGAACGACGCACTCAATATCAATTCGCTTAGCTTTTCTGACAACCATAGAACGACCCACTAGTATAACCAAATCCGAATCGCTTACTCTCGGAAGGTAAGGTTTAACAACCTCCACGCTATCAACCATCTGCTCCAGGTGATTGGGTACAATATGTCTAGTCCGATCGAACCAGAAACCAGACAATTGATTAAGAACCTTACCCTTATCAAGAATGCTGTTGGGCAACACAACATCAAAAGCGGAAATGCGGTCGGTGGCAACAATTAGTAGCGAATCTCCGAGGTCGTAAGTATCTCTTACCTTACCTCTGGCAAATAAAGCTGCTCCGGGAATTTCTGTTTTAAGAAGGACTTTACTTTCCATATCATGCCTCCTTCTTCGGACCATATTTTTCGATAAGGTCGTCTGCACGTCTGGCAACCTCAAGAGCTTTCTCTCCAGCGTAGCCGGTAAAACCTTCGGGTATTTGCAGCCAGTTAATCAACATACTGGGGATATTCTCTATTACTGGCTCTAGCTCTGACTTTTCTTTTGCTAGCAGAATTAGTTCCTCTATCAGGTGACGACCGGAAGCCTGGGAACGCGGCACCAGGGTATGGTTTACTAGGCTATGAGCGTCTCCCTCATAGCCAGCCATCACTAAGGCAATGTAGACCGCTTCAGATAAGACCAAGTGTCTGTCAATGGCGAAGTTGCGTTCTAGGGCTTCTTTATTGGCTGTAATCCTGGGAACGATTCTATTGACCATTTCTAGCTGGTACTGGGTGAGTACGACTATCCCTGGAAATTCTCGCATCACACACATTCCAGTGGCATCGCGTTGGTGGTCAGAGATTACCACATCTAACACTTTGTGAAACTCATCTTTGACAATGGTGTAGATGCCCTCGACGCCTTCCCAGGTTATGGGATTGCGTTTATGCGGCATAGCTGAGGAACCATCCTGGGTTCCTTCAAAGGGTTCCACTATTTCAGCTAGTTCGGTTCTCTGAAGATTTCGGCAATCCCGGGAAATCTGTCCTAAAGCTCCTGAAAGAAGGGTAAATTCAAGCAGAAAACGAGCCAGTGGTTCGGGCGGTAAAATCTGGGTAGAAATCGGAGCGGGCGAAAGCTTCAGCTCAGCCAAAACTAATTCTTCAAAGGTTTTGCCGAACATTTTTTGGGATTTTTTCTCAAATCCCAAAGCTACTTGGCAGTTGTAAGCCCCTACCGGACCACTAAACTTTCCTACTAGTTCTGCCTCTCTGGCGACTAAGTGTTCGGCAATATCAATGATTCTTTCTAAGACCGTAGCTAGCCAGAAACCAACAGTGATGGGTTCGGCGTGCTGGCCATGGGTCCGACCAATCTGGACGGTGTCAGCGAGTTCCACTACTTTTACCTTAAGCGAACCGATCAACTTCAAAAGGGCTGGGAAACTAACTTCCCAAAAAGCTCGTTTATAGGCCACGATTCTAGCTGTATCAATGGTGTCGTAGCTAGTAGCTGGAATGTGGAACCAACGCGCCAGAATTGCCGCTAAGTGCTTCCTGGTAGCCATCAGAAAATAGCGAACAGCCGCCAGTAGGGCCCTAATATCGTGTTTAGTGATAGCTCTCTCAATCGCGTCTTCAAGAGTGGTGGTAATTTTAGAACGGAGCGTTTGGCACATCTCATCGGTCAAAAGAACGGTTGTTTTTGGGGGTAGTATGTTGAGTTTGGCTAAAACTTTCAGCAAGGCCCACTCGACGTCAAAATAAAACCTGGCAATGTTGTCGTGACCAAAATAAGGTTTCAGCGAGTCTGGTTGATAACGGTGATTACCTGGCATCTCTAGTATATCCGGTTTTCTTCTGAATTTCCTGACAATTTCCTGTACAGCGTCTAACATCTTTTCTTCTCCTTTATTTTATTTGGAAGGTTCAGGTTTTGTGGATTTTTTCCACAAAAAAAACGGGGTTTCCCTCCTTTTTTGAAACTATCAAATTTAAAGGAATTGTCAAAACGTCAGATATACTCAATGGTGGCTGGCGGTTTAGGGGTTAAATCATAACAAACCCTATTTACCCCGGGAATTTCCGTGGTTAATCTCTTGGTAATTTTTTCTAATACTCTCCAGGGCAGTTTGGTTGGCTTAGCCTTTCTCGCATCCGTACTCTCAATACATCTGATAATAATAATGTTGCCAAATTCTCTTTTATTGTTTCTAATTCCAGTGGCTTTGTCTTGCATTAAGACTGCAAAATACTGGAAAGCACCAGAATTTTTTAACTCTCCTTCTACAATTTCAGTAGCTTTTCTGACAATGGCGATTCTCTCGGGGTTAGCTTCGCCAATAACTCTGGCAGATAAGGCTGGGCCGGGAAAAGGCATCCTTTGATAGATTGATTTAGGCAAGCCTAAAAGTTTAGCTACTTTTCTTACTCCATCTTTGCGAAGTTCAATTAAGGGCTCTATTACTTTGTAACCATACTCTTTTTCCGGCAAAATGCCGATCTGAACTAGAACATTGTGCTGGCGCTTAATACCGGCTACCGTTTCTTCAATATCTGTTAAAATGGTTCCTTGGAGTAAAAACTTAATCTTTTTCTCTTTTACAATTTTTCTGAAAACATCTTTGTAAAAAGCGGCTGTAATGGCTTTTCTTTTTTCTTCTGGATCAGTTTTTCCCCTCAAAGCTCTGAAAAAATTATTTTGAGCATCAACTACTTTTACTTTAATTCCAAACTTCTTAAAAGTTTTAACAACGCTTTCTGGTTCTTTTTCTCTCATTAAGCCATTGTTGATAAAAACAACCTTGAGGTTTCGCCCCAAGGCCTTGTGCCCTAAGACTGTTACAACCGAGCTGTCTACTCCCCCAGATAAAACACTTAAAGCCTTTTCTTCACCAACGATTTCTTTTATCTCTTTTATTTTTCTATTGATAAATGTTAAATAATTTTTGAGCATTTTCCGTAGTTATCCTTGATATTTCTTCATAGACCGAGTTTTTACGAAGTAAAAACGAAGGTGAAGAAGAGAACAAAGTTCTCTTCGCCCTTATATTTTTTATTTTAGCAATTTTTTCAGCAACATATTTAACAAACAATGGTTCATTGCGGCCCTGCTCCTGCGGCGGTGTAAGATAAGGACAGTCGGTCTCAATTAAAATTTTATCCAAAGGGGTTTTCCTAATATTCTCCTCAAAATTAATTCCTTCAATGTTCTTAAAAATTATTCCATTAAACCCAATATATAAACCCATGTCTAAATATTTTTGCAACTGTTCGGTGGTTCCTACAAATCCGTGCATCACTCCCTTGATTCCTACGTTTTGTGCCATGGCATTATTGTTAGGATTTTGGAGAAAACTTATGAGATCGTCGTGAGCCACGCGGCAGTGGAGAATTACTGGTAGATTTAATTCTTTGGCCAATTTCAATTGTTGTAAAAAGGCTTCTTTTTGTTTTTGTTTGAATATTTCTTTCTTTTTAGTAGTTTTTGGCCGCCAATAGTAATCCAAGCCAAATTCACCAATGGCTACTATTTTTTTAGACTTCGCTAAGCTTTTATATTTTTCGTAATCAAATTCTTCTTCTCTTGTTTTTATCTCGATTTCTTCTGTATCGTTTTTTATTTTTACCAATCCTGTTTCCCTACGATGAGGGGTAAAACCCTCATCTAAGACCCTTCGTCGTGACTCGGCTAGATGAATTGGGTGAAGGCCGATAGCGGCATAAACCCCTTTTTCATATTTTTCAGCGATTTCTATTGCTTTTTTGCTGGTGTCGTATTGGGTGCCAATATTAATCATCCAGATATCTGCATCCAAAGAACGCCGAATTACTTCTTCGGCGTCTTTTTTGTAAGCATTGAAGTTTAAATGAGCGTGGGTGTCGATTAACATAAATCAAATGCGTGGGAATAACGGTCGGCTTTTTCTGGTTTTTAGTTGTCCAAAAATTTTCTCAGAAGTCTCTGGTAAAAATGGCTGAAGCAATTGGGCAATATTACTAATAGCAAATAACAAATCGTTGATAACTTTTTGATTTTTGTTTTCCCAGGGTCGTTCTTTCTCGATATATTTGTCGCAAAAACTAATCAAACCCCAAATCGCAATTAACGCCTCATTAAATTTAAACTCCTTTAAAGCTTTCTTATAATCTTTCTGGGCTTTATCTGTTTCTTTTTTTATTTTTGGATTTTGCTTGCCCGCCGTAGCTTTAGCGAGGGTAGGAATTTTGTAATTTTTAGCCATAGTTATTACTCTGGCCACCAAGTTTCCAAGCCCTTTGGCCAAATCACTGTTGTATCTCTGTTCAAACTTCTCATAAGTGAAATCGCCATCCTCGGCCGGTGGGATTTCCCGCAAAAGAAAATATCTTACCGGATCGGTTCCGTATTTTTTAACCAATTCAAATGGATCAATCACATTTCCAAGCGATTTTGACATTTTTTGACCGCCAGAAGTTACAAAGCCATGGATAAAAACCTGTTTAGATGTCGGCAAGCCGGCTGATATAAGCATGCTTTGCCACATAGAAGACTGTTGACGAAGATTATCTTTTCCGGCCACCTGAAGGCCTGGCCAAAAATCATTAAATCTCTTCGGGTCGTCAGGCCAACCCAAACAAGAAATATAATTTACCAGCGCATCAAACCAAACAGCTATCACGTGTTTATCATCCCCTGGCACCGGAATCCCCCAGGACATTTTTTCTTTTAGCCGAGAAATGCTAAAATCCTTCAGCCCTCGTTCAGTAAATTTTTTAATTTCGTTGAGTCTGGATTCCGGCAGAACAAACTGAGGATTTTTTTGATACAATTCCAAAAGCTTGTCCTGATACTTTGCGTAACGGAAAAAATAATTCTCTTCTTCAATAATTTCCGGCTCTTGCTCTGGATGAATGGGACACTTGCCACGGACCAATTCCGACTCGGTCTTCTCTAATTCACAGCCTACGCAATATTTAACCTTATAGTTCTTTTTATAAATATCTCTATTTTTATCGCAACGCCGCCAAAATTCCTGAGCCGCTTTAATATGATGAGGATCAGTGGTACGAATGAAACTGTTATAGCTTAAATTTAAAACTTGTTTTAAAGCTTTATATCTTTTAGCATAAATATCGCAATAGACTTGGGGCTCTAAATCTTCTTTTTGGGTTTTACGAAAAACCTTAAGGCCGTGTTCATCCACACCTGTGTTAAAAAATACTTCATAACCCTGTTGACGAAAATATCGAGCAATTACATCTGCTTGAACAATTTCTAAGGTAAAACCAAGATGTGCTTCAGCATTAACGTAAGGCAGGGTAGTTGTAATATAGAATTTTTTCATAATCTTAAAAGGAGGCATTAACCTCC